>DATLQY010000143.1:0-13238 GCA_035534975.1 Pirellulales bacterium | reverse complement strand
ACGTCCTCGCGGTGCCGCCAGCACTTGAGGAACGTCTCCTGCAAGGCGTCGCGCGCGTCGTCGGCGTTGCCGACCAGGTGGTACAGCGTACCCAATAGCTCGCCTTGCCAGCGCGCGAAGGCGGCGCTCAACGGATCGGCTTCGGGCCGACCGTTGGCCTCCTCGGCCCGGGGGGTGGGGTGAGCCAGGTTCATGTATCTAGAATATAGACGATGTACGCCTGCCGCAGGTTTTCAAGCAGCGCCGAATTGCTTGCGGCGCCCCCGCGCCGGCGATAGATTGGCGCCAACTCACTCCTCGCCGCAACTCGCCGCACGCCGCACTCGACCAATGTCCGACGACAAACCGCTTCTCGACGTCTTCTCGCTCGACCTCGACTTCTTGCCGAAGCTCCCCAAGCAAAAGAAAGTCGGCATCGGATGTATCGGGGCGGGGTTCATCATGGCCGATTGCCACCTGATGGCCTATCGCCAGGCCGGCTTCCAGCCGCTGGCAATCACCTCGCGGACGCGCGACCGCGCACGCGATGTGGCCCAACGACACGGAATCCCCAAGGTCTACGAGACCTATCAAGAGCTGCTGGCCGACCCGCGGATCGAGGTCATCGACATCGCGGTGCCGCCCGACGTGCAACTCGCCGTCGTTCGCGAGGCGGTCAAGCACAAGGGACACCTGCGAGGCATCCTGGCCCAGAAGCCGTTGGGCATGGACTACGCCGAAGCCAAGCAGATCGTCGGCCTCTGCCGCCGCGCCGGAATCACGCTCGCCGTGAACCAGAACATGCGTTACGACCAATCGGTGCGGGCATGCGAACACCTGCTCGCACGGGGCGATCTGGGCGAGCCGGTGCTGGCCACGATCGACATGCGGGCCATACCGCACTGGATGCCGTGGCAGGAGCGGCTCGGTTGGGTCACGCTGAGGATCATGAGCATCCACCATCTCGATACGTTCCGCTATTGGTTCGGCGACCCGCAACGGGTTTTCGCCAGCGTGCGGACCGATCCGCGCACCGCGCGGAAGTTCAAGCACACCGACGGCATTTGCCTCTACATCCTCGAATACGCGGGCGGCCTGCGCGCCATGTCGTGCGACGACGTCTGGACGGGGCCGGCGTTGGAAGGGGGCGAATCCGACGTCTCAATCCGCTGGCGCGTCGAAGGGACGGCCGGCCTGGCCCGTGGCACGATCGGCTGGCCCGATTACCCTCGCCGCACCCCGAGCACGCTCGACTTCACGACGCTCAAGCAGCCCGGTTACTGGTTTCAGCCGCGCTGGAAAGAGGTTTGGTTCCCCGACGCCTTCGCCGGCCCGATGGCCCAACTACTGTGCGCCCTGGAAGAGGACCGCGAGCCTGAGATCAGCGGTCGCGACAATCTCAAGACGATGGCCTTGGTCGAGGCGTGCTACCGTTCGGCCGAGGAACACCGAGCCGTGGCGTTGTCCGAGATCAAGTGAGTCGCGGGTTACTCACTACTCGTTCCCACGCTCCGCGTGGGAACGACTGCCCCGGCCGCTCCGCGGCCACGGTGAGTGACGGGCGATGCAGGGTGACCCACGGCCGATTGCTGCGATACACGACGGACATTTCAGGTGCGAACCCGCCGCTTGTGCTCTCTGGCCGCCGCCCGCAGTGCCGCATTGGGTGGCGCCGCGCGCTCGAGCATGGCGATGAAAAGGTCGCGATCACGGTTGGTCAATTCAGTCACGCGTCCGCGCTCGATGACTTCGTGGGCTTTCTCGATGAGGGTCGAAACCGCGAAGTCGGTCAATGATTGGCCGGCTTCGACGGCGGCCTGCTCGATAAGCTGTTTCGTTTTGGCGGGCAAACGGAAGTCGAGTCGCGCGTCTTTTTCGGTCGCCGTTGACATGGCTTCTTATTACTCCGAACGCCGGCAATACTCGTCCCGCGCAGCCAAGTATATCGCCCGGCTGCCGGAATTCCCAATGGTTAGTGGCAGCGCTACGTACAACGCAAGCGCATCCGCATGCCTTCGGATTTCTGGGCTGGCAGGGGCCAACGACATCGTAGTACAATTCGATGCCGTAAAGGATTTGATTCGGGCCGAGGCACGACAAGGAGGTTCACGATGAAAGTGCTTTTCGTTCTCGCCGCGGGGCTGTTGTCCGCGTCAATGGCCAGCGCCGACGCACCGGCACCACCTCCGAAGCCTACCCTGCCGAAGGGGACGCCGGCGGAGCAGGTGGCCGCTTTGACCATGCAACACGAGCAGGCGATGAACGCTTTTCTCAAGCTCTATGAGGCGGCCAGGACTGAGAAGGAACAGGAGAGTCTCGAATTCCTTTACCCTGATTCAGATAGTTACGCCACGCTGCTCGTGCGGATCGCCGAGCAAAACGCGACCGATCCGGCCGCGGTCGATGCCATGCTCTGGGTGGTTCGAAACGGTAAGCGTACGTCGGGTGACGCCGCGTCGCCACACGCCAGGGCCAAAGAAATACTCGTCCGTGACTATTTGAAACATGCGAAGATCGGCGGACTGTGCATGGAGCTCCGGCGCGACGCTCGAGATGCGAATAGCGTTCAGATCATCCGGCGCGTACTCACCGACAATCCGAACAAGGAGGCCCAAGCCGCGGCTGCCTTTGCCCTGGCGAAGGCGCTTCGGACACGCGCAATCTTGGCCCGAACGCTCAAAAATGCCGACCCCAAGCTCTTGGCGCGATTCGAGGAAGGATTTGGCAAAGACAACCTGGCGGACTTGAGGCGGGGCGACGCCGCGGCGCTGGAGCAAGAGGCCGACGAGCTCCTGGAGCGGATCATCAACGACGAGGATTACGCGGCGACGTCCATCCGTTACCGATTGTCTCCGGAAAAGCTCGGCTACCTTGCCGATCGCGAGTTGTTCGAGGTCCGGCACTTGCAGCCCGGCATGCACGCCCCGGAAATCGAGGGAGAGGACATCGACGGCAAGCCGATGAAACTGAGTGATTTCCGCGGCAAGGTGGTGTTGCTGGATTTTTGGGGGCATTGGTGCGGCCCTTGCCAGGGTTTGTACCCGCGGATCCGGTCGCTCGTGAAGAAGTTCGAGGGAAAGCCGTTCGCCGTCGTGGGCGTCAACAGCGACGCCAACCGCGAGACGATCAAAGACGTGATTGCCATCGAGAACATCACCTGGCGTTCGTTCTGGGACGAGGGGGCGCAACGAGGCCCGATCCATTCTCAATGGAACATCAACGGTTGGCCCACGATGTACCTCATCGACCACAAGGGGACCATCGTCGGGCGTGATGCAGCCGACGAATTGATCGAGCGGACGGTCCAAGAAGCGGAAGCGGAACCGGCAGCGCCGGCGCCGACGCACGCGCCACGATGATCGACGATCCGCCGGAGGACGATGTGTGTGCGCAGGTTGCTCCGGGGCTCTCAACCTTCCCTTCGAGCGTCCACGACGGGTTGGAAACCTACCCCGCGGGGTCGCAATTACCGCCTGACCCGTCCCGACGCCATCCCGGCGACCAGCGCCGCGACCTCCTCCTTGGTCACGTAATTGAAGTCGCCTCGGATCGAATGTTTGAGGCAGCTCGCGGCGACGGCGAAGTGCAACGCCTTGGCCGGCTCGGCGAGCTCCGCCGAGTTCAAGGCGTAGATCAATGCGCCGCCGAAAGCGTCACCGGCGCCGACACGGTCGACGATGTCGCGGATCTCGTAGGGGCGGTACTCCCCCTGTTCGTCGAGAGGGGCGAAATAAGCTCGGCCGGCCGGAACGTCCAGCAGCATCGCGCCCCAGTTGTTGTGGTCGGCCGAGAGGCTCTCACGGAGCGTGATCGCCACCTTCGAGACGTTGGGAAACCGTTCGGCAATTTGCTGGGCCACACGGTGGTACGCTCGGGCGTGAATCCGCCCCTCTTCGATCGCCGTCCCTTCGGCGTGAATCCCCAGCACGTCGGCCGCATCCTCCTCGTTGGCGATCACCAGGTCGACGAAGGGCAAGATCCGCGACATCGACTCGCCGGCCAGTTGCTTGGCCGGCGTGCCCGGCTTCCAACGCCAGAGCTTGTTGCGGAAGTTCAAGTCGCACGAGACCGACAGCCCGCCCCCTTTGGCCGCTTCAACCAGGGCCAACGTCGAGTGAAACGCGCTCGCGCCGAGCGAAGGGGTGATGCCGGTAACGTGGACCCACCGCACGCCTGCCAGAGCGGCCGCGAAATCGTATTCCTCCGGCCCGGCCAGGCTGACGGCGCTATGGTCGCGGTCGTAAACCACGGTCGAGCTGCGCTGGTTGGCGCCCGTTTCGACGAAGAAGACTCCCAATCGGCCCACATCGCGACGAAGCACCGGTCCGATGTCGATGCCGAGTCCGCGCAGGACCGCCAGCAGACTTTCGACGATCGGGCCCTTGGGCAAAGCCGTGAGAAATCGTGTCTTCTCGCCCAGCAAGGCCAGCATGGCGCAAACGTTGGCCTCGGCCCCGGTGAAGCTCACTTCGACCTTGCCAGGCAGCGACTGGCGAAATCGCAACGACCCTTCCGGCGCGATCCGCATCATGATCTCACCGAAGGCAAGGTACATCGCAGTTCCCTCCAATGGAAAGATTCCGCTACGACCAGCGGTCCGTGTCGCCGATAGCGTGCTCGACGAGGATCAACAGCGCATTGGGGTCGTACGGTTTGCGGACGAAGTACTGACAGCCCGCCGCGCGCGATCGACGGATGATGTCGGGACGCTCCATGCCGCTCAAGATGATCACCGGAATGGAACCGGTCTCGATCGAATCGGCCAATTCCTGGCAGATCGAGAAACCGTCGGCGTCGGGCAGTCGCAAATCCAACACCACGAGGTCAGGATGCCGATGGCGGGCGATGGCCAGCCCCTCTTCACCGCTGGCCGCGACCAGCACCTCGAACCCCTGGCGGCCAAGCCGCTGACCGAGCAGATCAACCATCGCGTCGTCGTCATCGACAATCAGGATGCGTCGTCGCCTGGCATGGGGAAGGGCTCGTGCTTGGGGATGTTCCAGCAGTTGAGCGTGCATCGGTCGAGGGGCCTGGTGCTTGACGCGATCAGGTTGGGGTACGCAACTCTAGGCGACGTTTTCCGATTAGTCAAATCAGGGAAGTCGATGGGGAAGGGTCCGGATGGGACGATGGTGGCGATAATGACGATTCCACGACAAGCCGTCGACCCAAAGGGCGCAAGAAGCGTCGCAGGGAGCGAACAAGGGTGGTTTTCACCTTTTCTTCCAGTCGATTCCCGACATCGAAGCCAGGGCCAGTTCCAATGCGTGGGTGCCGTCACGCGCATGTCCCTGGGCGGCCAGGGCGACATAAAGCTGTTGGGCCAAGGCCAGGCCGGGCAGGGCCAACCCCATCCGCCGCGCCTCCGACAACGCGATGCCCATGTCCTTGATGAAGTGCTCGACGAAAAAGCCGGGGTCGAAATTGTTCGCGATGATCCTAGGACCCAAGTTCGCCAGCGACCAGCTCCCGGCCGCGCCCACGGTGACCGACTGCATCACGGATGAAAGGTCCAGCCCGGCACGGTAGCCGTAGAGCAGCGCTTCGCAGACCCCGACCATGTTACTGGCGATCAGGACCTGGTTGACCATTTTCGTGTGTTGGCCGGCGCCCGGACCGCCTTGATGGATGATCGTCTTACCCAGGGCGTCCCAGCAGGGCGCCAGAGCGTCGACGACTTGTTTTTCGCCGCCGATCATGATCGAGAGCCGTGCTTCGCGGGCGCCGATGTCGCCCCCGGAAACCGGAGCGTCGATGCTGTACACGCCGCGCGCCTTGGCGGCCACGGCGATTTCCTCGGCCAACGATGGTTCGCTGGTGGTCATGTCGACCAGCACGCTCGCCGGCTTGGCCGCGCCGAGCGTTCCTTCAGGGCCCAGCACGACGGTACGCACGTCGCTTGGAAAGCCGACGATCGTGAAGATCACGTCGGAGGCCTCAGCCACGGCCCGCGGAGAACCGGCCCAGTGGGCGCCCTTGGCCAGGAGCCCTTCGGCCCGCGAACGCGTTCGATTGTAGACCGTGACGGCGAAACCCTTAGCCATCAGGTGACCGCACATGCTCGACCCCATCACGCCCGTGCCGATCCATCCGAGCCGGGTCTTGCCAGGTACGACGGGAGAAATGGTTGTTGGGTCAGTTGTCATTGGTCATTGGTCCTTAGTCATCGGTCCTCATTCGCCAGTGCCTCCGCAACAAATGACGAATGACTTCCTTACGACCATCGCTGGGTGGGACGCTCGAGGACTTCCCTCAGGATCACGGCGCTGCGCAGGCTCTGGGGATTGCCCAACAGGGAAACCAAGTATTCGGCGGGAGCCGTCGTGTCGGGGGTGGTGGGGGCGGCGCCCGACTGGCCCTCAAGGACGGGGTCCGCCGGGCGCGACGACGAGAGGTGCCCTACCTGGTGCGCAAAGACCTGGTGCAAGTGCGACTCGATCGCCTCGTCGGCCTGGTCGACGCTGGTCAGGTTGCTGGCGCGCGCCTCGAATTCGCGCGTGTCGAGGTGTTGCCGCACGTGTTGGGCCACGGAGGCGCCGGTGGGCGGTTCTTCGATGGCCTGGGCGTGGATGACATCGGAAGCCCCGATCTCGATCAGACGACGGGTTGGTTCCACTGGGGCATCCGCTGGAGTCACCACAGCCGGGCGGCCAGCTCGCTTCTCCGCGGCACGCCTCAGGAAGTCGCTGACTTCATCCTCGACCTCCCGCCGTCCCGGTTGTGGGCGCGGCGGACGCGGCGGCGCGGGCGGGCGGGCCATCTTCCGCTTTTGCGCGTCGGCGGCCTTCCCCAGTTGCTTGATGGCGCCAATCGAAATGAACACGATGACGAAGATGACCTTGAGGATGTCACCCAAGTCGATCGCCGCCAGCAACGGAGCGTTTGCCAGAAGGTGCGGGGATACCAGAAAAGGCGACACGACACTCATCATTGGCTCCTCACGGGCGCCCGGTTGCCGCCGACACCGGCTATGGCCGAACGCATGTCGGTATCGGCTTGCACGTTCTTGAGCTTGTAGTAATCGAGGATGCCCAAGGTCCCCTTGCGGAAGGCGTCGGAAACGGCCTTGGGCACTTCGGCCTCGGCCTCGACCACGCGCGAACGGCTCTCCTCGATTTGGGCCACCATCTCCTGCTCGCGGGCGACGGCCATGGCGCGGTCGCTTTCGGCCCTGGCGCGGGCCGTGCGAGTGTCGGCCTCGGCCTGGTCGGCCTGCAAGCGGGCGCCGATATTGTCGCCGACGTCGATGTCGGCGATGTCGATCGAGACGATCTCGAAGGCCGTTTGCGAATCAAGACGTCGCGCCAGGACCGCCTTCGAGATCCGGTCGGGGTTCGCCAGCACGTCGCTGTGCGATTCCGAGGAGCCGATGGCGCTGACGATGCCCTCGCCCACGCGCGCGATGATCGTCTCCTCGGTCGCCCCGCCGATCAACTGCTTCAGGTTGGCCCGCACGGTGACCCGGGCCTTCACCTTGAGCTGGATGCCGTTCTTGGCCACTGCGTCGAGCGTTTGCCGGCCGGAATTCCGCGCCGGGCAGTCGATGACTTTGGGGTAGACGCTCGTCTGCACGGCTTCGAGCACGTTGCGGCCGGCGAGATCGATGGCCGTGGCCAGCTTGAAAGAGAGGTCGATCGTCTTGGCCTTGTTGGCGGCGATGATTGCACGGATCACCAAGGGGACGTTGCCGCCAGCAAGGTAATGCGCTTCCAAGGCTTTGCTCGTGATTCCCGTCGATTCGCCCAGACCGGCCTGAACGGCCATGATCTTGCTGCGTACGATCACCGTGGGATTGACCTTGCGGAATGTCATTCCCAGTAGATCGAAGATGCCGATCCCGGCCCCGGTGCTAACCGACTGAATCCAGAAACGGAAGTAACGTGCGAAGATAGCCAGGAAAATTAAAGCCGCGATCAACGCGGCGAACATCAACACCACGCCCATGACGGTCAATATGTCGGTTTCGGCCAAAAGTTGCACGGTATCATCCTCCAGGAGAATCGTCGCTTGGCGCGGGGCGATTGTCAAGCCAGCGCCTTATCGAACCTTCTCTGCCACGAGCCACCACTTTCATCGTCGGCCCCACGGGCGCGGAGGCGGTTGTCAACCCAGCGATTCGTCGAAAGGATTGAAGCCCAGTTCGTCGATGGGTCGGGAGAGGGGATCGTCGGGATTGGCGGAGCCTGGCCGTTCGACGGTCGGCCGGACGATAACCCGTGTGCCGTGGACTTCGACCACTTTGACCCAGGCGCCCTTTTCGATCGCCATTCCCTCGCTGACCGCGTCGACGTGGCGGCCGTCGATCAGCACGGAACCGCCCGGCAACATCAGGCTCTTCGCCTCACCGACCCGGCCCACCAGGTTTTTCAGCTCGCGACGCTGTTCGTCGTCGGGGAGCACCTCTTCACTCGTCGGCACATCGAGCAAGACGCGCCGGCCGAACTTCGTTTCCGGCCAGAAGTGCAACGCCGCCGCGAGCACGGCCGGGACCAGGAAGACCGCCAGACCGAGAAAACTGAGTCCGTACCAAGGGCCGCGGAAGAAGGCCAAACCGACTGCGGCAATCACCGCGACCAGTGAGAGGAAGCCGATCATGCCGCCCGAAGGAATGAACACTTCGGCACTGGCCAGCGCCAGCCCGAGTAGCATCAGCACGGCGGCCCAGAGCAGCGGATCCATTACGAATTCGGCCTCAGTTCACAATCACGCACCAGCACGCGATTGCCGCGGACTTCCATGACCTCGACCTCTCTCCCGCGATCGACGAACTCGCCGTCCGCCAGCACGTCGACCAGTTGTTCGCCGAACTGCGCCTTGCCGCCGGGCATCAGCGGGGTCGTGGTCACCCCGCGGGTGCCAAGCAAATGGTCGAGCTGGGCAAGCGACTCGCGCTGGGCAATGGCAGACATTTCCTCGCGCGAGGGGGGCTGCAAGAGCATGCGATTGATCATCGGCGCGTGCGGCAAGTACCGACGGATCAGGGCCACGGCGACCGCCGTTCCGAGTCCGGCGCCCGTCAGCACCAACAGGCTGTTTCGCAGTTGGCCCAATTGGTAATCGTTGCGCGGCAGAACGAAGGTCTGGCTTGCCAGCACTAGCGAAACGATCACCAGTAACCCGCCGGCCAATCCGAATATCCCAAAGCCCGGCAATACGAAAATCTCCAGCACCAGACAACCGATTCCTGCCAGGAACAAGATCACCTCGAGCCAGCCGGCGGTGCCGCCCAAGTAAGCGCTCCAGAAGTAGAGTAAGAAGCAAATCGCGGCCATCAGGCCGCCCAGGCCGATCCCCGGCGATTGCAGCTCGGCGTAGAGCGCGAGGGCCCCCAGCACCAGCAGGAAAAATGATACCTCGGGTGAATGCAAAGCGTCGATCAGGAAATCGGCCCAGCCCGGTTCAACCAGCGCGGGGTCGTTCTCCAGTCCGTACTCCGCTTTGAATTCCGCGAAATCCCGGACCACCGCGTGGGTCAACCCGAGTTGCTCGGCCTCGCCCCCCTTGAGGCGCAGCGGCTTGCCCCTTTGGGTCACCTGTTCGCCGCGTTGCCAACCGGCGGCGTCGGCGAGTTCGGCGGCCTCGTCTTCGGTAAAGTAATCGACGTAGCCGTCGGCCTGGCGCATGTAGCGGAACACCGTCAACTGCGGATTGACGATCGCCTCGGCCAGCCCCGGCGAGTGGTGTTTGGTCTTGGCGATTCCGGCCACGTCGCTGGCTGTGGCTGGGATCTGCGCGGCCGGAATCTCGAACGCCCCGGAACCGCCCAGGACCGCCTCAGGGTGCATTACGATGTGGTCGCACGCCAGAGCGATATAGGCGGCATCGGCCAGCGCCTGCGAGGGAATATAGGCCACCGTGCGCCGCTGGGACGAATCGAGTCCAACCAGGAAATTGGCCAAATTGATACTGTCCGACGGCGAGCCTCCAGGGCTATCGATCCAGAGGCAAATCAAATTCACGTCGGCATCGCGAATTTGGTTCTGGATGATGTTCTGTACCTGGTCGGTCAACGCCGCGGTAATGGGACCCTTGACGGCAACCCGCACGGGCCGCAATTGGCCGTCGAGCGAGAAATCCTCATCGACGGCGCTGGCGGGCAATCCGAGCCCCTTGGCCACCGCGATGCGGTCGGGCGCCAGATAACTGACGAACTTCCAGTCGCGCATTTGGCCGGCCGTGAACACGCCAGGCTTGCCGGCGGGCGCCACGACCTTCACCGATTCGACCGATTTCTTCACCTTCAGTTTTTCCAGCTCGTCTTTGAGCACCAGCTCACGGCTAACTTCGGTCTCAACCTCGAGCAGTTCGAGCTGGGGGTCGAGCATCTTCAACGCGACGTCGACTGGCACAGTCTTGCGAGCGTCGGCGATTTCCTCATAGGCGCTACGCATCGAAGGCTTGATCGAAGTTTCGAATTCGCCCGCGTTCCCAATCTCCGCTTCTGGGCCCATCATGATTTCATCACAAGCCAGGGCCACCAACACGGCGTGCCCGCTGATCGTCTCAGGTAAATAGGCCACGGTCCTGGCGCCGTTCAATTGCTTGCCGCATAGGTAGCGTGCCAAATCGAGGGCCTTGCCGTGTTCACTGCGCCCTGGTCGGATTTCGAAAATGAACACCGGCCACTCGCCCTTCAACTTCGCGTCGATGATCCCCTCGCTGACGATTCGCTTGACGCGGCGCTCGACCTTGTCGGTGATCGACGCGTCGAGACGAATCAGGTGCCCGACGCGACGTTCTTTCACGTCGGGTCCGATCTCGACAGGGGCGCCATTGGCCGCAGGTGCCCGATCGACCGCGGGCACATTGGGCGCAGGCACTTGCTCCTGCTGCGCCGAGGCAACGAGCGCGGCGTCCGTCGCCAAAGCGCCGATGATCATAGGCAGCCAAAGGGCGCTGGCGTGCACGCGCACGAGTATCCGTATCGCAGCCCGATATGCCGCAGCGGAACTCGTGAGAGTTCCGTAAATCGCGCTACAACGCGGATCGGAATTTTTACGGATTCCGCTACCACTGAAAAGCGTCGCAAGTCGCGGTGTCATGAGAGGTTCGGCTCCGTTTCGCGAAACCGCGCAAGTAGTTGGCCACGTTGGCCTTCGGCCGCCTTGATTATAGATGCCGCGGGTGGCGAGTCAAATCGTGGACACTTGAACCAATTCCGCAAACGCCTTTCAACACATCGCGGCGATCCAAATACCAAGTAAGTAACGCATCTTGCCGATAGTATCCAGTACCTCCACTTGTCCCTGTTTCTCTATCTGTACTGTTTGAACGCCTCTTCCGCGATCACCGTACTTATCCAGGAGATACAACCGCTCATGCTGACCGGTGAACGACAAATTCAATCGCTGGATGACTTGCGTAATTACGTCAATGAAACCTTGTGCGACTTCGGCCAACTTGAACCTGATGCGTTCCAAATGACGGAGCGCACTCTTGTTCGAGCCGGCAAACCATGCGGAATTCATTTTTGCTTGCACGGCCCCAGATCGGTCAAGTTCTCGGCCATTTGGGAGACCGAACGAAATCGTGTCCTGTTTTACGATTCAAGCGGCGAGCGTTGCCAAAAAACGCAGTTAGTTGCCGCCGGCGCATTGGAACTTGTAGCTGCCTAGGCAGATACGAATACACGGAGGTAGGACAATGCTGGTGCTTTCTCGCAGGGAAAACGAGCGGATCAAACTCGGCGATTCGATCGTGATCACCGTAATTCGCCTGTCGGGCGACAAAGTTCGACTTGGCATCGATGCCCCCGCCAATGTGGTGGTATTGCGGGAGGAATTAGCGCCGCTTTCGGTGGACATCCCAGCCCCACCGGGCAATTAGCCTTCATGGTCCAATTGCCTGCACGTGGTTATAGTACTCATCGGAGGCGACAAAAGAGGTGATCACGTCTTCGTTCGTCACTCCGTTCTGGAACTCCTGGACCCAAAAATCGACCTCGCTTTGGCCGGGGAGGCGATCCAGGAAATCGACGTAGTCCTGGGTGATTCGCAGGGCTTCTCGCTCGGGGCTAGCGGCGAAACCAAGGGCCACCGTGGCTCGGCTGGTTCCTTGATCCAATTGGGTCACCCAATAGGTTTCGCCTTGAGGGTCGGGAGCCCGGCCAAGCAGATCCTGGTACATCGCATCGACCCAGAGCTTGTTCGTGCCTCCGGCATGGTTGAAGAACTCGTCGGAACCGATGAACCCGGCCTCCAACTCCTCGTCCGTCAGCCCATGTTGCATTTGCGCGACCCAAAACGCCAACCCTTCACTGTCGGCGTCGCGGCCCAGGTATTGCAGATAGGCCGGACGGATGATGATGTTGGCGTAGTACTCGGCTGAATGCGTCAGTTGGCTGGTGAAAACGCCGCGCGCCAAACCGGCATCGAGCTGGCCGGCCCAGAACTGCAATCCTCCGGCGTCGACGCGGCGCCTGAGCACGTCGGTGTAAGCCTCAGCCACAAAAAGCTCGTTGGGTGTCGGGTGGGCCGGGTCCGCGATCGGCAGCAGCTCTTGGCCGATCTTGGCCGAACCGGCGACCGAGGCGGAACCTCCCCCCTCGCTCACGGTGAAGTGGACCGTGTAGCTCCCTTCGTCGCCATAGGTGTGAGTGCCGACGACCGAGTAATTCGGCGCTACGACCGTGCCGGGGGTCGTCGTGCCATCGCCCCAGTCGATCGTGGCGCTGAATTCACTTGGCGCGCTGTTGCCCGCGTGCGTAAACGTCGCGACCGTGACGTTGGTCAATGGGATGAATTCTCGCCCGCTGACGGCGACGGCCGTAATGAAGATCGGCGCCACCGTAACGGTCATCTGGCTTGTGACCGTGGCGCTCGGGGCGGTCTCGTGGGCGATGGTCACGGGGACCGCCTCCGTTGACGCGTCAAGATCGGCCGGCACGGTGGCGCTTACCGTGAACACGCCTGTCGCCGAATCGAACGTGATCGTTCCGGCGGCCGTCGTCCCGTCGCCCCACTTGATGCTCGCCGAGTAATCGCTGACGGACTCCGCGCCGACCGGGTCGGTGAACGTGGCGACGGGCACGCTGGAAGCGCCGGCGAGGACCGTGGCGGTGACCGGCGCGGCAATTACGGCCGGATCGCTCACCGCGGCCGTACTGGTCACGGACACCGCCGTGGCGGCGTCGTGACCAATCGTAGCCGTGATCGTGTCATTCCCCTCTTCCGCGCAAAGATGGCCCGCCGAAACCGTGAAAATCTGGCTGGCCGTGTCGAACGAAATCACTCCCGCCGATGACGAACCGTCGCCCCAGT
>DATLQY010000142.1:0-46694 GCA_035534975.1 Pirellulales bacterium | reverse complement strand
CCCAGCCACTCCACGCAAAAAACTCGCGCGCCGAGCGGGGTGATGCTATGCGCCCGCTAAGCCGCGACCATCTCGCCAGCCCCCACTGGCTCCCTCTCCACGATCGAAATTGGCCCTCTTTTCAAGCTCGGTCCCACCCCTCGGAAACAGTCGCGCCGCGGATCAAACGCCTCGCCCGTACAGCCCAGATGCACAACGAGAAGTCGGAAGTCGTGAGTCTGCGGCGGGCGTTCGAGCCGGTTCTTGGGCCAGGTCGTGGGATCGGAAAAGGTGACCGCGACGTTAAGGCCAATGGCGTAATTGACTTGCGTCTTCGCGTCCACGCCGGCCTGCGCATTGAAGCTCTGCACGAACGACGTCTGAAATTCCCAGGGAAGGCGAAAGTCGTTGATGCGAATGGGGTCTTTCAGGATTCCCTTGATGTCCTGTCCCTTGCCCGCCTCGTAGATCGTCGCCAGTCCGGGGTGCTTTCCCGTCGAAAATTCCTTGATGTTCTCGTCGGGAACGAATATCCAAGGCGAAATATCAGCACCCGGCTCATTGAAGTGCTCGGTCAGGTTTCTGATGCTCTTGCCGGCGGCGGCCGGCTTGCGCGGCGGATCCTTCCGAACCGGCGCGAGCTCCAGTGCGGCGACGGAATGCACCTCGGCAACGGCCGAGGCATCGGCTTCCGTCTCGCCGGCGCTCGGCCGCGAAAGCGCACCCAGCCTGAACGAGATCGACGCAATGACGGCGATTGGCATCGCCCTCAGAAGCAACTTGAACGGCTTCATCACTTTTTGTTCCTTGATAAATGGTGCGCATTACAGCAGGCAAGGCCTCAGATTCGGAGTCGGAAACATACCGGAACCAAATAAATGATCAAGAGCCTGGCCGTATGCACGTCAATTGATTTCGAGGGGCGGACCATCCAAAGCAAAACGCCCGCGGCCAGCGTGATCCAGAGCAACGTGCTCAGGCGGAACTGGAGGCGGGGCATGATGGCTACTCGCGCGAACCAATGACTGCAAGAAAGGCTACGAAGCCGAGAAACGAGGTCACCGCTTGGTTACTCGTCGGTCGCTGGTTCATCGACGCCGTCTATGTGAAACGAAATCTGCCTTCGTGTCCAAATAACACCTGACGGCCCTTTCCCTCTCGTTACGATAGGAAACTGCGGAATAGGCTGGAAAAAAGCGCGCCGAAATCTCGTCCAAGTTGGCGGCCCAACCACGCACGCCACGGCCACGATTGCCGTGAGGATGAACAACGAGCGCAGGCGGAACTGCGGGCGAGGCATGATTAGGGCTGGGGCTCGTCGGCTCCGTTGGGTTCTTGGCTGACCGATCGGCGTTCATAGACCTCGCGCACGACCAATGGGCCTATCCCCCCTGCATAGCCTTCCGGCAAATCCAAATGGATCACGAGCGGCTTGCTGGGGTCATCAAGTTGTCGTTCCTGTTCGAGGGCGTACCGCCACCGCTCGTACCTCATGCCCCCGAACCAGCACCCCACGGCCAGCGTGATCCAGAGCAAGGTTGAAAGTCGGAACTGAAAGCGGTGCATGGCTAGCGGTTCAAAGCGTTCGGATTGGGCGCCTTCCGATGAATTCCCGACGTTCGCCACAAAACTTGCAGCGATATGTGCGAACTTCTTGCACAACAGGATGAGGCTCGACACGATCCAGGCGCAAAGCGAACCACCTCCCGCACGATGGGCAAATCCGAAAGATCGGCGGACCACTATAAAGTTCGGAAATGATGCCTTGACCAGGCCGACTGCTCTGGGGCGATTTCTGTTCGGCGTTCATCGGGGCAACCGGAACTGAAAGCGGGGGCGGGGCATGGAGCGATTATACCACGGCTCCGCGCCAAGTCAGCGCGGGTTGCTCGGCCGCGGCGGCTGCCCGACAATCGTCGCAACAGTGAAGACCTGGCCCGAGCGGCACGTCGACGATCGCCACGTCGGTGGCGGCCTGCCCCGAGCGGTGGCCCGGCACGGGCACCGCCTACCGCGAGGAAGGTGGCTGCGGGCCCGTCTTCGAGCACGTCGGGGTGTGGCTCTTCGGCAAGAGGAAGAAGCCGAAGCCGCAGTGAGAAGGACCGGTTCCCGCCAAGGAAACACGGAAGTCCGGCAGGCCAAAGTGTGCTCGCCCTTGCCCTCTTTGCTCCCGCGCGTCAAGCTACAAGGTAAAAGCCAGGAAGTCCCTGGAGTCGATTTGCAATGCCCAGTGCTTCAGCCGCTCCGACGCTGTACGAGGATTGGCAAGCGCGCCGTGGTCGGCTGGCCGCCGTGGTCGGTCAGCTTGGCCCCAATGCCGCGATCGAATTGCGAGTGCTTGATTACTTGCTTCGGAAATATCGCGATTCTCCGGACGCGGCCAAGCCCGCGCGATTTCCAATTCGCTCGCAACTCGTCGTGAACCAACGCGCCGTCGTGGTCCACAACCACTTGGCGCACGGCCAATTTGACCAGGTTACCAGTGCCCTACAGGCGCTCGATCGTGCGACGAATGGTCTCGCATGCGCCGCCCGAGAGCTCGTCAGACGAGCCCGAGTGGCCTCATCGGCGCTTCCGCTCTGCGGCTGAGCGGGTCCGCGATCGCATTTACGCGCAACTGGCGAGCGGTGATGCCAAACTGCGCTACCACAGTATACTGGCCTTGAGTCGCGTAGGTAATCTGGACGACATTGGACTGCTCTCCGATTTGTTGGCCCTCGATGAACAGGATGACGACGAGCGCGAAGCATTGGCGTACGCGATGCAGCGGATCGCCGGCTTGACGAACGCCGGATTCCATGAACAGCCTCGAACGCTCGCCGGCTACGACTGGCGTGGCGTGCCGCTCGTCCAATCGTGGACATGCCTGAAGTGCGGTACGACGGTGCCGGACACATTTGAGATCTGTTGCGCCTGCGGCGCGTGGCCAGATGGCAATCGACGAGAAAAAGAGTGATGAAGACGAGCGGCTCCGGGCCGTCTGCGAGCACGTCAGGGTGTGGCTGTTCGGCAAGGCCAAGAAACCGAAGCCGCGGTGAGGAAGGACCGGTTGCCGGCGACGAAACGCGGAAGTCTAGCGACTGTCAACGAGCCTTGTCAAAGGACGCCATCGGCGGGTAGTGGGGCATCAGTAAGTTGGTCCTCGGCCGACCAGCGCCGCTAGTCGGCCGTTTTGTCCGCGTCGCTGGCGTCGGACAACCGCCTGATCTCGGCGGCAAGACCATTGATCCTCCGCTGCTGCCGATCCAGCGTTACACAAAGCAGGATAATGATTGTCGGTATGTGGAGCAGGAAACCAAATGCGCCGGCTGGTAGCCGTTCCATTTCCACGTACGCAAACTGCCAGTAGGCCATTATCACCGCCAAAAAAAGGGCGAAAGCGGCGGGAACCCAAATCGAAAGTCTCTCGCGGAGCATGGTAGACCTCCTGGAGGTAGTATCCTAACGGGTGCGTTGCTGGCTGCGCCGGCGAATGTGCTATATTCTTGGGCGGCGATGGACGAAAAAGGGCACCGAATCGCGCCAGCTCACGGGCGGCGACCACGGCTGATGAACCACGAGAACCAAGCAAGGACGAATAAGCCCGAAGCGTAGAGCAAGCAAATTCCCGCCAACATCAGGGCCGGAATTATCAAGCTCTTCTCCCTCGCGAGCACCCAGCACCCCATGGCCACGATTGCCGTGAGGATGAACAACGAGCGCAGGCGGAATTGCGGGCGGCGTGTCATCCAGCGGTCCAGTCTAACGACCACGCGAGAGAAATCGACCACACCAAGAAAGTAATAATGAGAAAGGCACGATCACCATCGACTCGTCCGGCCGTAAAAGCAAAACAGGCAATTCCGATTGTCGTCGTCAGCGCAAACAGGCTTCTCAAGTTGAACTGAAAGCGGGGGCGGCGCATGGGGGTAGTATACCACGGCTCCTCGCCAAGTCAGCGCGGGTCGGCGGCCCGACGATCGCCGGCGGTGGTCGCGACCTGGCCTGAGCGGTGGCCCGGAATGGGGACCGTCTATCGCGAGAAGGTGAGTGACGAGCGACACCGGGCCGTCTGCGAGCATGTCAGAGGCTGGCTGTTCGGCAAGTAAGAAGCCGAAGCCGAGGTGAGAGGGACGGTTGTCGGCGACGAATCACGGAAGTCGAGCAACTTTCGGCGATCGGTGCAAAAGGAGTCCGCCGGTAGGTGTCCCAAAGATGCGTTGATGGCCGCGACGGGCCGGCTGCCTAATCCGTAGGCGGCGATGCTCGATCCGGGGCAGCGTCGATAATGCCGCGCATCCTCTTGCGGCGAAGGTAAAACGGGCGCACGACAAGTGCGCCGATGAAAGCGAGGACGAAAGGCCAGATCCACTCGACGATTTTAGCAAGCGCACGTACCGTATCGGACCAAACCACTGAAGCTCGCGCCGCGGAGATCGCGCGGTCCTGCACGTCAGGCGGGTTAAGTGAATGAGGGTTGTATTCCGCCGGCATTGGATTGATGGCTCTAACCCTCCATCGCTCGAACACGATTCCCCCGAACCAGCAGGCCACGACCAACGTGATCCAGAGCAACGTGCTCAACCGAAATTGGGGACGATTCATGGTTACGTATGGAGCTTGTTAAGGATCTCGTCGCCGATGCACAGCAAGCAACCGCTGAACAAGGCCATCGGAATTATCGGCCACCACGAACAGTCGTGATCTCCACAGGAACACGCCAGCCAAGCGCGGTCAGGAAAAGGGGACGCAACTCGTTTCACGTCGATTACGACTACGATCTGGCCAGTCAGATTCTCACTCGCATCCGCATCCGTACCGGCGAGCTCGGCTGCGACAACCTGATCTACGAGCTTCACCGCTCCGCCCGCAAGTTCCTCATCATCCAGTAGCGGAAGTGGCAACAGTTCCTCAAGCAGCACCGGCAGTCCTCTGACGGTCTATCTCATCACTTCCTCCACGGTTTTCCCCGACGACATCACGGTCGATCCCTACCAATCGCACCGAATCACGAAGAGTTTCATCGGCGTCATGAAGCTCAGCCTCTTGAAGCGCAACCTGGCCGGGATCACCGGCATCAACTTGGCATCAGTTCAGTTTCGGCGTCGAGTCCCCCTCGAAATCGGAGCGGTATTCGCGTTCGACGGCTCCCAATGGCCTCTGGGCATCACTGAGCGTGATCGCGTGAATCCGCGCGCGTGTCATATAGAACTTGAGTCGAATTTCCTGACCCACGAGCGAGCCTAAATCGGCCTTGTTCGACCAACGGACCGGGTGGTCGAGCGCGTCTCCTTGAATCTCCGTGGCCTCGGGCCCGCTGAAACCCGGGATGGGCCGCCAATCGCGGGTCAACGCCTCCACCCGGATCGAGCCTTTTTTCCACGTCGCGGCGTTCAAGTACAGCCAGGGATGCCGCACGACGAAGGGCCGGGTTAACACCCGGCATGGTTCCGCATCAGGGATGCCGGTCTCCAACGAGGCGAAACGGTCGCGCTTCAACGTCGCCAAGGCGACGCCCGCGGTCTGAAACGAAGCACCGCCACTCGTGTCGGCATCGTGCGGAAAGTTCGCGGCCGTGTAATAAATATGAACCGTATCGTCGACCACGACCGGCCGGGGCTGCGAGCAGGCCATGGCCATGTAGTCGTAGTACCCCAGCGGACCCGCGGGGATGAAAGGGGTTCCCCGGCAGACGCGGGTGAAGTGGATTCCATCCCGGCTCGTCGCAAGATGAATATCGATCGGCTGCGGACGGCGCAGATGATAAATGCTCATGTATCCGACGTACGTCTCCCCGAACTTGTGGCAGGCGAACTGATAGAGCTCGGTGTCGGCAGGGTCGTCGGCGTCCATGGCGAGGATGAAGCGGTGATTTCTCCACTCCTTCAGATCCTCGCTTTCGGCGTAGGCGTAAGAACGGTCGTAGCGGTCGACCGCGGCGCGGTCACGGTCGCTGTCGTTGGCGATCATTCGCTCGCTGAATTCGGGAATGATGCGACGATAGATCACCCATTTCCGCTTGGTCTCGTCGAAGAAGACGTGCATCAGGCAGTCGTCGCCGTTCGAGGAAACGTCGTTCGGCGTCTGCCAAAACGGGGCGGCGGCGCAGGACCAGTGAACCCCGTCCGGGGAAGTGACGATGTGCGCTCCACGACGATGGTCCTGGACGATCGCCGCCGCGATGTACTTTTCGCCAGCCTCGCGAGGACGCGGGTGCCGGTTCACTCCCCAGAAAAAGGCCTTCTTCCCCTGGGGCGTCATCGGCGTCGTGGGAATGACGAACTTGTCCGGCCCATAGGAAAGCGCGGTCGGAGACGTCAAAACCATGTCGCTCGCGAAGACGATGTTGTGATCGAGTCGCCCCGCCACTTCCATGACCCCCAGGTCCGGCTTGTCCCAGTGGACGCCGTCGGCGGAAGTGAAGTACAGCATGTAGGCGGCGTTGCCCCCCACGAACCTCGCCGTCGAGTCGCTCCCCGTCCGAGCCCACATCTTGAAGAGCTTCTCCTCCTCGTCGTACATCGTCGTGTACGGTTGCATGTAGTCGCAGTCGCACCATCGATCGCAGCGAATGACGGGGTTCAGCGGGTGCTTTTTCGCCGGGTGCAGTCTTCGCGACACGCCTGGCGTGGCTTCAAGCATCTGGTTGTCGAGAAACAACTCCGTCCAGTACGGGACGCGGCTTTCGTCTCCCTTGCTGAATGCCAGGGAAGCCGTGTTGGGCGCGAGGGTTTCCCCGGCGGCAAACATCGCCGCGCCGGCTGCCTTGATGAACGTCCGACGATTCGTTTCCACGTGATGACCCTCCGCTGGTGTTGTGCTGCCTCAGATGAAACTGGAATTCCCGGGTGCTTGGGTTAGCATAACCTTTAGCCCTGGAGGTATCCATGAATCGTTTCAACGCAAACAAACAGCCGGGAGTGGCCGATGCCCACAGGTCGAGTTCCCTGACCCCAAAGGATGCAGCCGGTATCAGCGTCGAGCGACGTCTTCATCGTTGCCGGCTCCAGCGACGTCGGGGCGGTTCCTGTCCAGGAGATGGACGTGGCTCGACATGACCGAGAATCCGAGGAAATCGACAGAGAAGATTGCGGCCAACTGTTCAAGCCTTTCTTGCATCCAGACCTTGCGGTGATCGAAGTTCCGGCCGCTGTAGGGATCAACCCCGCACAGGAACGCGCGTCGCACGCAACGCGAGACGCAGTGGTAAACGCCGCCGCCGATTTCTTTTCTGGCATAGGCGGGCATGGGGCGAACCTCCACGCGTGCGACCTGCATGAGTGACGTGCGAACAGTATACGTCCGTTCCAGCGATAGTCAACAGGCCCACCAAGAATTCGCTGGGTGTCTTGCTCCGGCCCTTTGCTCCGGCCCTTGCAGGCCGACGCCGGATATAGATAGGATAAAAGTCGTCCGCACGACTGGATCTTGAGCGCATGATCGGGTTCAATCATTGAGGCCTGTTGCCGCCGGCAAATCCACCATCCTTGCTGGAATCTCCAGGATGAACGACCAGACACCAGCCGACCCCGAAGCCAAAGAACTTCAATTCGAGGAGGCTGAATACGCCGTACCGACCGCCGCCGAGCCGAGGTGTGCAACCTGCCAGCAGGCGATGCGTGACCATTATTTTCAGGTCAACGGCACGATTCTCTGCGAACGTTGTAGCACGTTCGTCAAAGCGCGTTTTACGGGCGGCTCCGCTTTGCACCGATTCGTCAAGGCTTGCTTCTACGGCTTCGGCGCGGCCATTGTGGGGTTTGCCATCTATTTCGGCATCCTCAAGCTGACCGGCATGGAAATCGGTCTGATTTCAATCCTCGTCGGGTTCATGGTTGGCACCGCTGTCCAAAGGGGTTCCGAGGGGCGCGGCGGGTGGCCCTATCAGTTGACGGCAGTCTTCTTTACCTATCTGGCCATTGCGGTCAGTTACTCGGCCGTGGTGATCCCGCAAATGTTCGATCAGCTCAAAGCCGAAAAGGCCGCCGCCGCGCAGCCCAAGAACGCCGGAAACGCTGAGGTGAAGGAAGCCGTGGAGGGCGGGCAAGATGCGGAGCAAGTTGCCGAGAAAGTCTTGACTCCTTTCGAACTTCTCATCGGCATCGCCTTCCTGAGCGCATTCATGCTGGCTCTCCCGGTCCTCTCCGGCTTCTCGCAACCGATCGGCCTGGCAATCGTCGCCTTTGCGCTCTGGGAAGCGTACAAGCTGAACCGAAAGGTGATCATCGTCATCACCGGTCCCCACAACGTCGGCCCCACTCCTGACCAGGCCCCCGCGCATGCCTGATCCAACTCCCCATTGCCCGACCTGCGGTACCGAGCTCGCTCCCAATCTGCTGAATTGCCCCAAATGCCGGCGGTTGGTCCATTCCGACCGCCTCAATGCCCTGGCCGATGCGGCGACGAAGGCCGCTAACCCTGTCGAGGCCCTCGTCGCCTGGCGCGAAGCGCTGGGGCTCTTGCCCGCCGGCACGCGGCAGTACGATACGATCCAGGCCAAAATCACCGAACTGGGCCAGGTGGTTGACTCACTCCCTTCTCCGCCTCCCTCCGCCGCTAAAACCAACGGCCGCTGGACCCCAACAGCCGTCGGGCTGGGGGCGATCGGCCTTTTAGCCTGGAAGTTCAAAACCATTTTGCTGCTCGTATTCACCAAAGGCAAGGTGCTGCTTCTGGGCCTGACCAAGGCGAGCACATTGACGTCGATGATGTTGTCGTTCGGGGTCTACTGGACGGCGTTCGGCTGGCCTCTCGCCCTGGGCCTCGTGATCTCGATTTACATTCACGAAATGGGGCATGTTGTCGCCCTGACGCGTTACGGAGTTAAGGCATCGGCGCCAATGTTCATCCCTGGCCTTGGGGCGATCATCCGATTGCGGCAATCGTTGGGCGACCCAAGACAAGACGCGCGGTGCGGCCTGGCCGGCCCGTTGTGGGGCTTGGTCGCCGCGCTGGGATCGTACGCGCTGAATCTTATGACTGGCTTGCCGATCTTCCTGGTAATCGCCCGGTTGGGGGCCTTTATCAACCTGTTCAATTTGCTGCCGTTCGCGACCCTCGATGGCGGCCGGGCGTTTCGATCGATGAACAAAAGCCAGCGCTGGCTGGCGGTGCTGGGGCTGGGCGCAATCATGACATTCAGCGGGAGCAGTGAGGCCTCGGGCCTGCTCGCCCTCCTGATGATCGCCGGCGCTCTCTCAGCCCTGGCGGGCCAGGCCCCGAAAATTGCAGACCGTCCGGGATTGTTTGCGTATTTAGCGCTGGCTGCCGTGATGACGCTGATCCTGGAGATCCCGGACCCGATGCCACCGAGGTGAATTGGTAGCACGGCGGTCTGACGCCCTTGTGTTGTCCGCCAACGCCTGGCCTTGATCACACGCTGCCATCGGGACCCTGCCTTAGGCAGGGCGGGTTCCCACCTCTCCGCTACTCGGTTTTCGCCAATTCTCAGTCGCGTGTCAGCGGTTGCTTTTTGGAGAGTTGCGCTTGCCACGTTTCGAACTTCGCTCCAACTGCACGCGGGAAGGCCGATGTGGGTCGAGTTCAAGAATATCCGGATTGCGGAATTCCGCTGATCGCCGGCGACGAACCGAACAGCAGCGGCGCACCAAGCAGGAGCAGGCGGATGACGAAGCGGTTAACTGGCGTTGGCCTTCCTTCCTGGCCGCCGGTGGCTGACCGTTGGCGGGACCGGACAGGGGAGGCGTTTCGAAGAACCGGCCATCGTCAACCAGCCGCGGATCGCCGGTGCGTTGCAGTTCGGTCAGCAGCTCTTGTTCGAGCTCGGCCCGCGTCTTCGCGTATGCGGCATCGGCGGCGACGTTCATGATCTGCTGAGGATCGGCCTTCAGGTCGTACAACTCTTCGCGAGGACGCTTGCCATAGACCCAATCGAAATGCGGCTTCCAGCGCGGGTCGTTGCGCATGCCCACCAGCCACGCCTTGGTCGGGCCCGCGTCTTCATCCGGCAGGGTGACGCGAGTCTCTTCAGTGAGTTCCTCGCCGACTCAACTCGCAGCACGGGTGACGGGAGAAAGGTACTGCTGCACGGCGCGACGGCGCAGCAGGCCACGGATCACGAGACCAAGAACCGGATTGATGATGTTGAAGTTGATCAAACACAACTCGTTCATTCGCGCGGCGGTCGTCAAGCGATCGGTGTCCTGCGCCACTCCCTTGGTCAAGGTGTAGACTCCCACGGCTACGCCGCAACAACTCACGGCCCAGGACCACGGCAGGTAGCTCCAGACGGAAAACAAGCTCACGCTCGCCAACGACCAGACGATGGCCAGGATGCCACCGGAAATCAAAAGCGCCCAACACGCTCGCAAGGCGCGCGGCGGTGGACACACGGCCCGTTCGTGCTCGACCGATGCCGAGGCGGCTGCTCGATCGACCTTGGCTCCCCAAACCCCGGCTGCCGGCTCAGCCGGCGCGGATTGGGTCGCTGCGACGGCTTCGCTTGCGATTGGGGTTGGTGTAGCCCCTGGCAGGCCGTCGAACCAATCTTGCCAACGTCCTGGGTCGTCGCCAAGGTTCCTGCCCGAGATCGACTCGAGTGCCCAAACGGCTTCAGACGTTAGCGTTGGGTTGCTCTCGCGAAGCACGCCGATCAGAGCGTCGGCTCCCAAGGTATAACCTCCGTCGCGCATTGCGGCAATCGCCCCGCGGCGCTCATCGTCGGGCGCCGCCGTTCGGCGGACCGAGGGGAGCAGCGTCTCGCGGAGGTGGCGTTCGAGAATGTTTGGAGGGGCATCGTGCGACTCGCCATCGTGTCGCGCACGCCAGGCGCGCCACCCTCTGGCGGCCTCTTCGAAACCGAGCCCGAAATGCCGCTGGAACACGGCCTCCTGCGGTTGCTTGTGGTCCAGCTCACGCAAGAAACCGCGAAATTGGTGGCGACGCTCCCCGGCCTCGACGCCCGCCAGATAATAGGCCAGCGAGGTCGCCTGGTTTTCGAAGCCGGCGATGAGCCGCGCGCTGGTCGGCTCTTGGCGGTTCCACGAGGCGCGAAGGATCTCGTCGTTGGGCACTCCCCAGGGACCAAGCCGAGTTTCCCGTTCCGACCAGCGGCAGGCGCGGAGGTAACGATGTGCGCGGCGGAGCTCACCGTCGCCGTCTTGGGTGGCGACGAGCGCCCGCAAACATGCGCCCAACCAGGCGGGCGGCATGCGCCGCTTGTAGGTGTGAATGAAGTAGTTCGCCAGCAAGCGACGAAACAGATGCGACGGTTCCTTCAGGATGTCGAGCGACGCGCGCTCGCAAAGGGCCATCTCGCGCGATCCGAATGTGGCCCAATAGACGGCCGGCATCGGTAAATGACCGCGAAAGTAGGCGTCGCACGCTCGGGGAGATTCAAAACCGAGGAACAAGACTGGCTTGTCGGGCTCGAAAGGCTCGCCGATCAACTGCGAGAAGCGTGCCCGCGCGCATTCGTACTCATCACGAATGAACGGTTCGAGCGAGCTGGAGCCGAAAAAGGACGCGGTGACGGGGCCGAAATGCGCCAGCCGGCCGGGGTTGTCCGCCGCTTTTCGGGCGCGATCCAGCCGGGCGGCATGCTCTCCCCTGATGCACCTGCTCGCAGCCGGCACACCGTATGAAACTGCAAGCGTCGCGGCCCACAGGAAAAGCAGCCCAATCACGGCTCGAAGTACGAACGTCACCCACTCGATGGCTCCCCAGGTCGCGACGGAAAGACCCATCGTGCAGCAGGCGATCGGCAGCGCGATGCTCGCCAGGAGAAGTGTCCACACCAGCAACGAGCGGCCGGGCGCCAGCGCTCCCCGCACCGCCGCCGGCAATGGGCGGTGGGTCACGACCTGGTCCCGCTTACAGCGCCGCGAAGAGACGGATATGCCGAGCCACACGGCGCACGATATCGGTAGCATGACCAGAACGCCGAGAACCATCAAGTCGGCGGCGGCCGGGATGGACCACGTTACGACGCCCAAATCGCTCGCAAAAAATAGCAGGGTTGCCACAGCGAAAACTGTCCAGCGGGCCACCGTGCGCCCACTTTGCGTCCGCCGCGCGCCAGCCGGCGTCGGCAACGGCCGCGGTCGCGGCACTTCGCCTTGTTGGCCGCTCCGGCGTCGTTCCCTGCGCGAGCGGAGTCCCCAAACGATGGACCAGCCAATGAAGCCGGCGCCCAAGACGATCAACGACGCCGCTTTTCGGTCGGTCGAGAGCGTGCCCAAGTTTCGAAAATCGCGGCCGTCGAACAAATCGACCGAGCGTCCACCGCTCACGGCGACGGACCGGCCGTCGTTGCTGAAAACGACTTGTGACCAATGGCCCAGATCAAGCAAACCGCCGCCACCGCTTTGTCCGGACAATTTCGCCCGCGGACTGCCCGTCGTCGTGTCGCGGACTTCGATCGCACCGTCGAATGAGCCAATGGCCAACCATTGGCCGTCGGGCGACAAACGCGCCGAGCTCGCGGAAGGCGGCACGCCGAACTCCGACTGCTTCTCACCGGAATCAAGGTCCCACATCGTGACGCCGATCCCGGGCTCCAACAAGGCCAGCACATTGCCGTCCGGCGTCACGTCGGTTGCGTATGGGGAATTGGCATTCCCCACACAAAGGCGTCGGGGTTGACTCGTGGCGTAGAGGTCCGATTCAGCGGCAGGGTAAAGACCCGGTAAGAGTCCATCCCAGACAAGAACATCGAAACCCACGGTGGCGGCGAAACACGCCGCGACAACGCGCCGGCCATCACGCGAAAGATGGCATTGCCCCAACCGTCTGCCCTGAAGCTCCTTGGGCGGAGTTAAGGTCATGACTCGCGTACCTGTTTCCAGGTCCCACACGTCAAGGGCTGTACCGGCGAACGAGGCGGTTACCGCCCAGGGCGCGTCGGGAGAGACTGCCAGGCGGTTGGCGCTGGGCCGAAGTACGATTTTGCGGACCTCTTGGTTCGTCGCCAGGTCGAGGACGACGATTTCGGCATTGTTCCGAAGGAACGCCACTCGATCCGGACCGATGAACTGCAGATCTTGCACCAGCCCAAAATCGCCTCCGCCGCGGCACACGGGGCGTGAAGCACGCCGCGACACGTCCCAGTATTGAATACCTTGCGTGTCATACACGACGGCGACGCGGCCGCCGTCGGGTGAGAACGCCAGCGTCTGGATGTACACCCAGCGAGTTCGCTCCTGCGTGGCCGCGACCAGGCCGGCCGCCAACGCGCAGAGGGTGGTCACGAGGAACAATTGCGTCAGGCTAAAGCGGAAACGTCCTGACATCGTCGGCACGCCTGGATCTGCGGAAAAGGGGCGAGAAGACACGTGTCGGCCGTTGAAGGCCGCGTATTTGCCCTGATTCAACCATAGCTCATGCCATTCGGTGCGCGAACCGCACACTTATCGTAGACGTCACGTTTTGGGTCCTAGCGTAGCGCGAGCCGAGCAGCGTAGCCCGCGAGCCGAGCCTGGCCGCGGGAGCGTGCGGGGCGAGGCGTGCGGGGCGAATTCTGGCCGCGCCTAGTGGAGATCTTCTGGCCGGGATGCGATAATCCACGGCTTCACCGGGTTTGCCAGATCATGGCGATTCGCTTCCTAGCAAAGGAGTTTTCAATGTTTGTGCGATCCAGGTTTCTGTTGCGGACCACCCCCCTGTGGGCGGTGGCACTCGTTTTGTGCGCTTCCGCCTCGGCGCAGGCGCAAAAACAATTGCGCTGGAAATTCAAGGCGGGCGACAAGATTCGATACAATGTCTCCTCGAAGACCGTCATCGACAACAAGGGGGAAATGCCTTTCAAGATGACCCAGACCCAGACCTTCGACAGCACGATCGATGCCGAGTCGGTTGACGCCGACGGCACGGCCGCAATCAAGCAGACGGTCGACCGCTTGCAGATCAAGATGGATGGTCCGTTCGGCAACAACGTCATCGATTCCGACAGTGAGGAGAAACCCGAGGGATTTGCCGCCGCGATCGCCGACGGCGCCAAGGCCATCGCCAAGCAGCCGGTTTCGCTGAAGGCCAACGCGCGGGGCGAGGTGAGTGACATTACCCTCACTGACGAAATGTCCAAGAAGCTCGAAGAGTTGTCA
This sequence comes from Pirellulales bacterium, assembly GCA_035534975.1. Lineage (GTDB taxonomy): Bacteria > Planctomycetota > Planctomycetia > Pirellulales > JAICIG01 > DATKSN01. The sequence goes on along the minus strand of DATLQY010000142.1, from coordinate 32,676 downwards.
GCCGCCGGAGGGGCCTTCGGTGGAGGCATGAATGCCGATGCGGTCAAGCAGCTCGTCAAGCAGCCGTGGACGGTCCTTCCCGAAAAGGCCGTGAATGTCGGCGACAAGTGGGAGGAAACGAACGAAATGGCCAGCGGCCCCCTCGGCAAGATGAAGCTGGTCACCAGCTACGAGTACGCCGGCAGCGAAAAACACGACGGCATTCCCTGCGAGAAAATCACTATGACAATGACTCAAGAGGTCGTGCCCGACGAGAACGCGCAGTTCAAGGTCGAGATCAAGAACCAGGAGAATACGGGCACGCTGTTCTTCGACGCCGCCTCCGGACGCGTGGTTTCGGCGGAAATGGAATCGAAGGTCCAAATGGCGCTCGACTTCAATGGCAACAAGATTGAGAGCAACACCACAGCCACGACCACGCAGAAACTCGTCGTGGGTGGTGCGAAGCCCAAGGCGACCAAGCCAACGACTCTCAAGAAGGAGGACCCGAAGAAGACCAAGACCCCGGACAAGGAAGGGGATAAGTAGGTCCCTCACCGCAAAGGCAGTGCGTAACCAGACGTCAGGAGCGCCCGCCCCCGGCCAAGGACGGGGGCGGGCAGGACACGGTGTCCGGCCTCGCGCGGACGCTCCTCGCACAGGCCGATCACCTTCAGGGGCGTCGCCAACCGCCCTCGCAGCCCTGCGAGAGCTCGTCGGCCTCGGGCGGTCCCCAGGAGCCGGCCGGGTAGCTCACCAGATCCTTCGAGCCGCGCATTGCCCATGCTTCGAGGATAGGAGTGACAAATGCCCAAGCCGCCTCCAAGTCGTCGGCGCGCATGAACAACGTCGGGTCGCCCCTCAAGGCGTCGAAAATCAGCCGCTCGTACGCCTCAGGCAACCGGCGTCGGTTCCCTCGAACGTAATCGAACGACAGTTGCACGGGCTCCAGATCAAGAGACATCCCCGGCCGCTTTGCGGAGAAGTCGAGCGCGATTCCCTCCTCGGGCTGGATGCGGAAAGTCAAAACATTGTCGTGGGCCTCGGTCAGGTCGCAAAAATCGCCCTCGCACTCGACCGTGCGGAAGAGCTTCAGCGGCGGCTTCTTGAACCGGACCGCGACTTCGGTGACCCGGCGTTCCAGACACTTGCCGGTGCGCAGCAGGAAGGGGACACCCGACCATCTCCAACTCTCCACCCCCACCCGCAGGGCCACGTAGGTCTCGGTCGCCGAGTCGCGCGCCACGCCTTGCTCTTCGCGGTAACCGCCGGCCGCAGCGCCGCCGACCGTCCCGCCGGTGTATTGCGCCCGGACCACTCGGCGCGCGACCGCGTCGTCGGTCAACGGCTCCAAGTTGCGCAGCACCTGCAACTTCGAGTCCTTGACATCACGGGCCATGAGTGTTGCAGGAGGCTCCATCGCCACCAGGGCCAACAACTGAAGCAGGTGGTTCTGCACCACGTCCCGCAGCGCCCCCGCGTGCTCGTAGAACGCACCGCGGCGGCCCTCCATGCCGACCGTTTCCGCAGCCGTGATTTGCACATGGTCGACGAACTGACGATTGAAGAGCGGCTCGAAAACGGCGTTGCCGAAGCGGAAGGCCACAAGGTTTTGGACCGTGTCCTTGCCCAGGTAGTGGTCGATGCGGTAGATCTGCTCAGGCCTCAGGTGTTCGAGAATGCGGCGGTCCAACTCCTGAGCACTCGCCAAATCGCGGCCGAACGGCTTCTCGATGACCACCCGGGCCCAACGGTCCTCCGCTCCGCGCGTCAAGGCGCCAGCCGCGAGTCCCGCGACCAGGGGAACGAAGTACTCCGGATCCGTTGCGAGGTAGAAGAGTCGGTGGCCCGCGAGCCCTTTCGCCTGTTCCAGTTCGCCGAGCCGCTGTCCAAGCCCGGCCAGGTCGTCGGCCGCCGTGAAGTCGGCTCGGTGGTAGAAAATCCGGCCGAGAAAGCCATCGATCTCTTCAGTCGGTGCGTTTGCGTGGGAAGCCGCCAACGACTTGCGCACGTCCTCGCGGAAGGTCGGGTCGTCTTTGGCGCGCCGGCCCACGCCAACCACAACGAAACCGGCGGGAAGAAACTGGTCGCGGACCAGCGCGAATACCGCTGGAAATAGTTTTCGGGCCGCCAGGTCGCCGGTGGCGCCGAAAATCACCAGGGTGAATGGGTCCGGCATTCGCCCGCGCGGTACGAATGGCGAACAAACAGCAATATCCTTGTCGCGCGGTTCCTTGACCCGTATCGGCGTCACGATTCGTCTCCTGCTTATTTCGCCCCCGGAATGGTCAGCGGTTTGCCGCCATAGCGCGGGCGACATCGGCGGCGCTGATGCTTTCCAATGCGAGCCCGTAGCCGATGCCCTCGTCGGCGCCGTTTCTGGGTTAGCGCGATCCGTAGGCGCCGCTTGGCCATCAACCGTTCTATATGATCTTGTGGCATTCGCACCTGTCGATGTCAAGGTCCCAAGAAAAGGTCCCGAACACGCACGTCTTGACGCCACATGTAAGTGTGCATACACTAACTTTAGGCCAGAGATCAAGCTACTACAACGCCAAGGCGCTAGCGCTCTTCGCCGAATAGTTCTTTTCTCAGATGTTTTGTGTGTAAGCACACACTAAGACATGGAGGGAATGCTGATGCTCGTTCTCAGACGCAAGCTCCGCGAGAGAATTGTGGTATCACCTCGCCCGCGGATTCAACGTTTAAGGAGATTGCCGTGCCGATAACTTTGGAGGTGCTGTCGGAACAAGCCCAAGCGGCTTATGCAGCGCTCGATCAGGAGTTGAAAATCGTCGCCGACATGCAGCGTTCGTTGTTGCCGAGGACTTTGCCGTCGGTGCCGACGATCGATCTGGCCGTCCACTACCAATCGTCGCACCGCGCGGGGGGCGACTACTACGATTTCTTCTCGCTGCCGGGAGGAAAACTGGGGATCCTGTTGGCCGACGCCAGCGGCCACGGCGCGCCGGCGACCATGATGATGGCCATCACGCACAGCATCGCTCACGTGTATTCCGGCCAGTCGTCGGGTCCCAGCGACCTATTGAACTTCTTGAATCGACACCTCGCGAGGCGCGTCAGCGCCGAAAATGATTCGTTCGTCACGGCTTTCTACGGAATCTACGATCCGGCACGTCAATCGTTGCAATTCGCAAACGCGGGTCATCCTCCGCCGAGGCTCAAACGCGGCGGAAGTGGATCGTTGGCTTCACTCGATACGGCCGGTGGCTTGCCGCTGGGCGTGTTAGGCAAAGAGCATTACGTTGACGATACCGTGGAACTGGGCCAGGGCGACACGATCGTTTTTTACACCGACGGCGTGACGGAAGCCACGGGAGTCGCTCGCCCTTTTTTTGGCGTCGAAGGAATCGACCGAGTCGCTCGCGAATCGAGCGGATCGGCCGCGGAGCTGTTGGCCATGCTGCTGCGACGCCTTGACCGGTTCACAAACAGCCGACCTGCGGAAGATGATCGCACGCTGCTCGTCGCGCGCATCGTGAGCTAGTGGTGGGCGACGGTTCCTTGGCGGTGACCTGCGCTCATCGCTTGCTTTCGATCCGTGCCTGAGGGCTTTGGCTTCTCGCCGTCACTTGCCGGCGGCTTTCTCCATGTGCCCGCCGAACTGGAAACGCATCGCCGAAAGCAGCTTGTCCTGGAAATCGGCCTCGCCGCGCGAAGTGAAGCGCTCGTAGAGCGCCGTGGTGAGCACCGGCACCGGCACCGCTTCGTCGATGGCGGCCTTGATCGTCCAGCGCCCCTCGCCCGAGTCCGAAACCCGGCCCGAATAGTCCGAGAGCGCGGCGTCTTTCGCCAGCGCGGCGGCTGTCAAGTCGAGCAGCCACGAGGCGATTACGCTGCCGCGCCGCCAGACCTCGGTGATGTCGCGCAGATTGAGGTCGAACTGGTAATGCTCGGGGTCGCGCAGCGGCGTCGTTTCGGCATCGATCTCGTGGGCGCGCTTGCCGATGTTGGCGCCGCGCAAGACGCCCAGCCCCTCGGCGTAAGCGGCCATCAGGCCGTATTCGATGCCGTTATGCACCATCTTGACGAAGTGACCGGCGCCGTTGGGCCCGCAGTGCAGGTAGCCTTGCTCGGCCGTGCCGCCCAACGACTCGCGGCCCGGGGTGCGCGGGATGTCGCCCACGCCGGGGGCCAGCGTCCGGAAGACCGGGTCGAGTCGCCCCACCGCCTGGTCGGGGCCGCCGATCATCATGCAGTAGCCGCGCTCGAGTCCCCAAACGCCGCCGCTCGTCCCCACGTCGACGTAATGGACCTGCTTCGAGGCAAGCTCCCGGGCGCGGCGGATGTCGTCGACGTAGTACGAGTTGCCGCCGTCGATGACGATGTCGCCCGGCTCGAGATGGGCCGCGAGGTCAGCGATGGTTGCGTCGACGGTGGCCGCCGGGACCATCAACCAGACTGCCCGCGGCGGCTCGAGCTTTTCGACGAATGCTTGTAGGTTTGCCGCCCCCACCGCCTTCTCCTTGACCAGCTCCTCCACGGCTTTGGGCGAGCGGTCGAAGACCACGCACTGGTGGCCGGCCTTGAGTAGCCGCCGTACCATGTTGGCGCCCATCCGGCCCAGTCCGATCATTCCGAGTTGCATTGCCAGCTCCTTTTACGGGAATTGCCCTCTAAAATATCGGGCACGGCTCGACGTTCCAGATGCCCGCTGCGTATTCGGCGATCGTGCGGTCACTCGAAAACTTTCCCGAGCTGGCCACGTTCAAGATCGCCCTGCGCGCCCAGGCGTCCGGGTTGCCGTACAGCTCGACGACGCGCCGATCGGCCTCCAGGTAGCTCCGCAGGTCTGCCAGGTGCATGTAGTAATCGCCGTGCGTCAAGAGCGTATCGCGCAGCGGGGCGAAGACGCCCTTTTCGTCGCGGCTGAAGTGGTCCGAAAAAATCAGGTCCAGCGCCGCCCGGGTTTCCGGCTCGTGGTCGTAGTGCCAGCTCGGCTGGTACCAGCTCCGGCTGCCGGCCACCTGTTCGGTCGTCAGACCGAACAGGAAGAAGTTGTCTTCGCCGGCCTCTTCCGCCATTTATGGTCGCACCGTCGCGCGTGCCGAGCGTGAGGGCTCCGTTCATCATAAACTTCATGTTGCTCGTGCCGCTGGCCTCGTAGCCGGCGGTCGAAATCTGGTTCGAGACGTCGCTGGCGGGGATCAGCCGCTCGGCGAGGGTCACGTCGTACTCGGGCAGGAACAAAACCTTGATGCGGCCGCGCACCGCCGGGTCGCCGTCGATGGTACGGGCCAGGTTGTTGATGAACTTGATGATGACCTTGGCCAGATGGTAGGCAGGCGCCGCTTTGCCCGCGAAAAAGAACGTGCGCGGCGCCATGGCGAGGTTCGGGTTCTCCCGCAAGCGTTGATAGAGCACCACGATGCGCAGCGCGTTGAGCAGTTGCCGTTTGTATTCGTGGATCCGCTTGACCTGGCAATCGAAGATCGTTTCGGGATCGGCGGTCTGGCCGGACGTTTCCTTGAGCCAGTCGGCAAACCGCGTCTTGGCCTCGCGCTTTGCCGCGTGGAAAGCGCTGCGGAAAGCGTCGGAGGCGGCGAACGGTTTGAGCGCATTCAACTGCTCGAGGTCGGTCGTCCAGCCGTCGCCAATCGCTTCGGTAATCGCGTGGGCGAGGGCCGGGTTCGCCAACAGCAACCAGCGCCTCGGCGTGACGCCGTTGGTCTTGTTGCTGAAGCGCTCGGGAAACATCTCGGCCAAGTGCCTGACCGTCAACGTGCGCAGCAGCCTGGAGTGAATCGCAGCCACGCCGTTCGTGCTGTGCGAGCCGACGATGGCGAGGTTGGCCATCCGGACGTGCTTGGCCGGCCCTTCCTCGATCAGGCTCACGCGCGACACGCGGTCGTCGTCGCCGGGGAAGTCGTGGCGCACCGTATCGAGTAGGCGGCGATTGATCTCGTAAACGATTTCGAGGTGACGCGGCAGCAGCACCTGGAACCAATCCACGGGCCATTTCTCCAGCGCTTCCGGGAGCAAGGTGTGGTTCGTGTAGGCCAAGGTCCGTTGCGTCAGGTCCCAGGCCTGGTCCCAGCCCAAGTGCGCCTCGTCCAATAGGATGCGCATCAACTCGGGCACGGCCATACTGGGGTGGGTGTCGTTGAGTTGGATCGCGACCTTCTCGGGAAGCAGTTTCCAATCGGCATTGCTCCTGCGGAAGCGCCGCACGAGGTCGGCCAGCGAGCAGGCGACCAGAAAATACTCCTGCACGAAGCGCAGCCGCTGTCCCCTCGTGGTCGAGTCGTCGGGATAGAGTACTCTCGTGAGCGATTCGGCTCGAAGCGTGTCGGCCAAAGCACCGACGAAATCGCCGCTGCTGAATCGTTGAAAGTCGAAGTAATCGGGCGCAGCGGCGGCCCACAGCCGCAGCGTGTTGACCGTCTTGCCGCCGTAACCCACCACCGGACGATCGAACGGCAGCCCGATCAGGCTCGATGGCCGGTCGGCGATGAGGTGCAGCATTCCAGCGCGCAGCTCGAACGAACAGTTCAGCTTGACTTCGACCGTCTCGTACGGCCGGGCAACCTCCCACGGGTCCGGCCGGCGCAGCCAATTGTCCGGCCGCTCCTGTTGCCAGCCGTCCGCGATCGACTGGCGAAACATCCCGTATTCGTAACGCAAACCGTAGCCCATCGCCGGCAACTGCATCGTGGCCATCGAATCGAGGAAGCACGCCGCCAGTCGCCCGAGCCCACCGTTACCGAGGCCCGCGTCGGGTTCTTCTTCGAGCAGGCTGAGCCAATCGAGCTGCTTCTGCTTGCAGGCCTGCGCGGCGTGTCGATCGAGAAGGAGGTTCGTGACGTTGTTGGCCAGCGAGCGGCCGATGAGGAACTCCATCGAGAGATAGTAGACCCGCTTCGGGTTTTCACGCTCGTAGGTTTCTTCGGTGAGCACCCAGCGCTGTGAGAGAATGTCGCGCACGGAGCGGGCCAGGGCCTCGAAACGCTCGCGCGCGACGACGGCGCTCGGACTCACGACGTTGTCGAACAGGAGGTGACGTTCGTAGAGCGCGCTATCGGTGCCCGTGAGCTCCACCGGCCCACAGCCATATTGGCGGAGCAGTTTCGAAAGGCCGTCGCCTCCAATTGACATCGCAGTCGCCGCTATCTTCGTCTTGCTCATCGAGTCTCCCTTTCGCATCGGTTTACTGGCCAATCAACCTCGGCCTGGTGTCTTGAACCGGCGGTATTCTCCGTCCACACGGCGAACGCGGTATTCCACGTCATAGGCGCCGCGTCCCGCCACCGAGTCGGTCCAGACTTGCCGGGTCGCCTCGCGGTCGTCCGGGTGCAGCAATTCTAGCCATTGCCAACCTAAAAAGCGACTCTCCGGGACGCCCGTACCGCAGCGACCGCCGCAAACCCGGTTGCGATCTCCTCGGCACGCTTGTTGCGACGCGGCTTGTGGCGTTAGCGTCGACAAGTTTCCGACGACTTAATGAGAATTCTCGCCGCGCGGCTGTAAGGTTTGCGGCTGGCTCACGTATCACATCATGAGACTGGCATTCGGAGGGAAGACCGGCATTCGGAGGGCCGTTTGGCGTAGCTCTTTCCGCGTTTCTTAGGAGTTCGGGACATGTCAACCGTTACTGAATTAGGCCGTTTTCGCAGCCAGAACCGCGCAGTGCTGTCGACGAAAAAAGGGCAGCCTTTACCCGCCGCTCCCGGTAGCGACCTGCGGGCGTTGTGGAACGACATGCTGGCGACCTTGGCGATGGTGGCGCTTGCGTCGATCGTCGTGTTCGAGGTCTTGAGGAACCGGCCGTGGTAGAACTCGCATGTACCTCCCGGGCGGCAAATGGCCCAGCGCGCCTGGGGGTGGCGGACGTGCGCCTCGGTCGATGAAAGGAGAGTTGGTTCCTTCGATGAATATGAAATGCACACGTGAGAATTGGTTCGCCGCTTCCGGTGCGAGGGCGTGGCGGTCGGTGACGTCGCCGGCGGCGAGCAGGGAGTCGCCGGCGCCGGAATTGGACATCTTCGGCGCCCCGCAGACGCTCCAGGCCGCAGGCATGAACTTGAGTTTTCAGGGCACCCTTGGCGCTGGCATTGCGTACGCCCTTTCCCTTATCCGGTCGCGCTACGAGGGGAACCGCAATCCGGCGAATGACATGCCTTTCCACTCTGTCGAGCACACCATCGGTGTAGTCCGCCGGACTTGTGCCCTGCTGCGCGGGATGGGTGCCTCCGAAAAGGAGTGCCGAGCGGGTATCGTCGCGGCCGCGTTTCACGACACCGTTCAGCGGTGGGTTCCCTCGCCCTTTTCGGACGGCAGGGTCATGCGCAGGCGGAGCACCGGCCAGAACGAGGCCGACAGCGCTGCCGAGGCCGCGGGATGGATGCTTCACGACGGCATCACGGTCTTCGACCAGCAAGATCGCACTTTGGTCACCCAGGCCATCCTGGCAACGGTCCCGGGCTGGGATGCCAAGAACGAGACGATTTTCCAGCCCAAGGTGACGCTGGATGCGCCCCTCGTGGTTCGCGCCGTGGCCCTGGCAGACCTTGGCATCGCGGGCATGGATGGGGCGACTTTCGTGGAAACGGGCGATCAGTTATTCCGAGAAGAGAACCTGGATATCGCCGGGGCCCTGCGCTTCGCTCCCGCGCATGCCGGCCTGCGCGCCGGCACGCTCGAGAGCTACAAGGTGCGCATGCTTGCCTGGTCGCGCTCGCAGGTGGGCTTCGCGCGCGGCCGTCGTGCCCGCCTTGAGATCGAGCTGGGGAACCTGAGCAGCACAGCCAAGTCCGCGGTCCGTGTCCTCTTCTCCCAGTTCGAAGCGGCGCTTACTACCGCCACCGAGGCCGTCACGATTCGTGAGGCTTTGCCGCCTTGGGAAGTCGCGCGGGCGATGGGATACTCCATTCCCGGCGAGGTGGTCGCACATGGGCAAGCGACGAGGACCAGCGGCACCGTTGCCGAGGAGATAACGAATCGCGTAAATCGGTCCAACAATTGCATTGACCCGGTACGCCCCGCGATTGGCGTGGTGAGTGCAAACGACCCCCCGCTGTAGGAGAGAATCCCAATGTTCATGTTCTTGTTCGTCGTCAGCGCGGCGCTGTTCGTCGCGCTGGTCCTGCTCGCTCGCGAGGTGGCCTTGCGAAGGGAGCTGGAAAAGCGGCTCGACCGTTTGTTTCCCGATCGTTTACCCCAAAGCCGAGCGCAAGCTACAGTGTGCGGCTTCCCAACTCCGCGTCGCAATGACCGCTGGTTGTCGGGCACGGCGCGCCGGTGAAAGGTTTCGTCTGGGCCGCGTATCAGCCAAAAGGATTGGGCAGCGCCAGGCCGCTTGACATTTTTCTTTCGCCGCGTTTCATAGGTGTTGCGTCCTGTTCGAGGTATGGCGGTCACGCGGTAGTTGATCCGTTGCTTTGCGTGCTCTCATGCGAAAAAGGAGGTCCAAATGTCCAACTTTCAACGGCGAGAGTTTCTGACGGCGGCCGCGGCATTCGCGGCCGCCACCTCTGCCACACTGGCCGGCGCCGAGCAAGCCAGCGCCGGCGACCCCAGCTTCATGAACAACGTTCCCGACCCCTTGGTTTCCGGCAAGGAATTGCCGACCTTCAAGTTCGCCCTGGAAAAGTCGGAGGGCAAAGTCATTGGCAAGAGCTACGGCAAGGAAGCCACCGTCGTACAGTTGCCGATCTCGAAGGGGATTGCCGGCGTTTCGATGAAGCTTGAACCGGGCGCCATGCGCGAGCTGCATTGGCACGCCACGGCGGCCGAGTGGGCGTTTGTGCTCGAAGGGCGCGTTCGCACCACGGTCATCGAACCGCAGGGCTACGCCGAAACGAACGAGTTCGAGCCGGGCGACGTGTGGTTTTTCCCGCGAGGACACGGCCACATGCTCGAATGCCTGGGAAGCGAGCCTTGCCACTTCATCCTGATCTTCGACAACGGCTATTTCTCGGAGTTCGGCACGTTCAGCATCAGCGATTGGATCGGCCACACGCCCAAGCCGCTCTTGGCCAAGAATTTCGGCGTGCCGGCGTCGACGTTCGACGGCTTCCCCAAGGAGGAAGTTTATTTTGCCCGCGGGCGCGTGCCCCCGGAGAAACCGACGACTCCGCTGCAAGGATGGAAGCTACCGCCGCTGACGCACAAGCACCAACTTCTCGCACAGCCCCCACATCGCGTTTTCGAGGGGGGCCGCGAGTGGCGGGTCGATTCGACGACGTTCCCCATTTCGAAGACCGTGACGGGCGTTATCCTTGACCTCGACCCGGGGGCGCTGCGCGAGCTGCACTGGCACCCGACTGCCGACGAGTGGCAATACGTCATCGAAGGGAACATCAGCGTGACGATGTTCGGTTCGCACGGCCGGTACCGTACCGAGACGATGGAAAAGGGTGATGTGGGCTACATCCCCCAGGGATACGGACATTCGATCGAGAACGTCGGCCAGAAGCCATGCCGAGTTCTCATCGGGTTCAACACGGGCGTCTACGAGACGATCGACCTTTCGCAATGGATCGCCGGCAACCCGCTCGACGTGCTGGCCACCAACTTCAGCCAGCCCGCCGCCTTGTTCGAGAAATTCCCACACGAAGACGTGTTCATTTCGGATAAGGACGGGCCACCGCCTGCGCGCTGACGATGGTTCAGGTGTCGGGCCGATTTCTGGGCAACTGCCTCAAATCCTGCCACCTGCCGACAGCCAACTCAACGAGTTGGCCGCCGGCCAGCCTCAGGAGTTCCTGGGCCGTCGCTTGGAGCTGTTCCGATACCGGCCGGCATGATAGTTGCACTTCCACTCGTGAACGTTGGCCGTGGAGTTTCGAAAGTTTGGACATTCAGGATTCAAAGTCATGAATAAGCCGCATCGCGAATTCGCTGGATCCGGACGAATCGAAGTCAACCATGCAGGCTTGATGGCCCTCGCGGCCTTCCTCTTCAGCGGAACCCTATTTGCAAAACCAGCCGAGGACGATGCGAAGCTGCTCAAGAAGGCGAGAGAAGTCTTCGAGCCGCTCCCCAAAGATGCGGCGACCGGCGAATTCCCGGTTTCGACCGACCGGGTGAATCTGGGGCGGATGCTGTTTTTCGACCCCCGAATTTCGATCGACGGCAGCGGGAGCTGCTTGCACTGTCACCAGCCGGCGCTGTACGGCGCCGATGCCTTGCCGAAATCGCGCGGCGTACACGACCAGGTCGCGCCCCGCAATGCCCCCACCGTTCTGAATGCGGGGCTACAGTTCAAAATACACTGGGATGGAGTCTTCGAGAATGTCGAGGAACAGGCGACCAAGGCATTGCTCGGACCGGGCTTTGGCAATCCGGATCATACGGCCGCAATGGCCCGGGTGAAGGCGATCCCCGGTTATTCCGAGATGTTTCAGAAAGCCTTTCCCGGCGAATCGGATTCGATGACTGCCCACAACTGGGGCAAGGCCATCGGCGCCTACGAGCGAACTTTGGTCACGCCGTCACGGTTCGACGAATACCTCGGCGGTGAATCCGACGCGCTCTCGGCCGTGGAACGGCGGGGGTTGAGTACGTTCATCGATACCGGTTGCGCACAGTGTCATGACGGACCCGCGATCGGTGGCGGGCGGTTCGAAAAGTTCGGCGTCGTCAACGACTATTGGAATGAAACCGGCAGCAAGGAGATCGACCAGGGGCGCTTCAAAATCACCAACGACTCCGCGGATCTGTACCAATTCAAGGTTGCCGGCCTCCGCAACGTGGCAATGACGCCCCCGTATTTTCACGACGGTTCGGTCGGCACATTGACGGAAGCTGTGCGGATCATGGCGAAGGTGCAGCTCGGTACGGACATCTCGGAAAACGACACCAGCGACGTCGTGGCGTTCCTGCGGAGTCTCACCGGCAAGCTACCGGATGACTTCGCTAGCGCTCCCGTGCTTCCCCCGGCCGCGTTTGACCCGATGCTTTCTGGCACCGCGAGTAAGGCCGTCTCGCGCCCCAAGCCGGAAGAATGAAATCCAGCGTCCGAGCCGGCACGACAGTTGCGCTTCCGCTCGTAAATGTTGGCCATGGGCGATCGTTAGCATGCCAATGACACGGCCGTCGCGGCAATACGCCGAGGACGATGCGAAGCTGCGTCAATCACCCACGGAAAAACGACGATTCCTTCTCTGATTGTGCGGAAGGGGGCAAGGTTCGACACGTCGAGGCCGTCATACGTTGGTGAGCAATTCTCGTTTCATTTGTCCATGACAATCACCATGCGGAACCGGGCTTTATTGCTCAGCATCCGCTGGTAGCCATCGGCCGCTTTTTCCAGCGGCACGGTTTCGATCATGGGCCTAATCTTCTGGAGCACGCTGAAAGCAAGCGTGTCCTCGTTGTCGATGGCGGAGCCCGTCAATGTGCCCTCGATCCCTCGAGAACCAAACAGAAGGTGCGCAGGAGGGACCTCGATTGGACTGCTGCCGGTACCCGCGACAATCATCCGCCCGCGCGGAGCCAGGCCGCCGATGAGATCCGACATCGACTTGCTATCCGACGCTGTGGCCACGATCACCTTCGCGCCGCCTAGTGCTTCGAGTGCGGTGGCGGGATCACCCGCCGTAGTATCGATATAGTGATGCGCCCCGAGCTGCCTTGCGAGCGGCTCCTTTTCGGTACCGCGCGCTATGGCTGCGACGCGAAAACCCATGCGTGCGGCAAATTGCACGCCGAGATGACCCAAACCACCGATACCCTGAACGGCCACAAGGTCGCCGGGATAAGCTGACGAATGGCGCAGCGCGTTGTAGGTGGTCAGTCCCGCGCAGAGCAGCGGAGCTGCTTCGGCGGAACCAAGCTCATCAGGAATCGCGGCCAATCCGCTCGGAATTGCGATCATTGATTCGGCGTAGCCACCGTCATGATGAACGCCGGAGATAGGTTGCTTGCTACAGTTGACGAAATCGCCTCTGCGACAGGGGCTGCAAGCGCCGCAATGGCCGGCCAGGAAGCCGACGCCGACACGCTGGCCGATTTTCCAACCCGAGACGCCTTCGCCGATCGCGTCGATGATCCCTACGACTTCATGACCGGGCACCCGCGGAAAGGCGATATCGGGGATGAGGCCGTCCACGGTGAATGAGTCGGTATGGCATATACCGCAGGCTTCGACGCGAAGCCGAACGCGACCAGCGGGCGGATCAAATAACGGACGATCCACGACCTCCATTTTTCCAGGAGTATTCACTTGAACGGCGCGAAACGTGGCCATGGTGGCGGCTCCCATTCTGGGTCCTTATTTGTGGCATGCACTCTCGTCTGAAGATACCGGCGAGGGGGCCGATTCTTGCATGGAAATTGGCCGTCGACACGTTTCGGCCAGACATGCCTATCAAAACAGTACGCGGCACGACAATCCCCCCATTAGGCCGTATCCGCCGCTACGCGGCTTGCTCACTGGCGTGGGGATGGCGGAGATCGGTTTTCTTCGCTGCGCTCGCGTCTTTTTTTCCGACTCGTTGCCGCGCCACACTCCTTTGTTCTCTCGGCGCTGACGGTGCCGCGTGGGAACACATCTTCGGCCACTGTGCGGCCCCCCCAGCGTCCCCGAGCGCCGCTTGCGAGGGGGACGCGGAGCGTCCGGGGGGCCGTTCCCACGCGGAGCGTGGGAACGAGGACCGGGGCCCAAAAAAAAATCCGAACACCGTCTTGACGCCACATGTAAGTGTGCATACACTAACTTTAGGTCTGGGAACAAGTGGAAAACAACCCATGAATTCAGGCAGCGTAAAATCGGTCAAGAAACTCACCTGCGATGAACGCCGCGCGGCGATCATCGATGCCGTTCGGCGGGTCTTTGCGGAAAAGGGCTTCGACGGCACGACGACGCGCGAATTGGCCGCGGCGGCGGGGGTCTCCGAGGCGCTGCTATTCAAGCATTTCCCCAATAAGGAAGCCCTCTATTCCGCGATGCAGATCTCCTGTTGCAACGAGCGAGACGTTGACCGGATCGAGCAATTGAAGGCCCTGGAACCTTCGGCTTCGACGCTGGTGCTTCTGGTCCATTTTTTTGTTTCCCGTGTTCTCGTGGAACCGGAGTGTAATCCCGAAAAAGCGATTCACGCCCGGCTGATGCTGCGCAGCCTGACCGAGAACGGCGAGTTTGTCCGGCTCTGTCTCAAGGGACTGCCCTCGGAATTAAATCAATGGATGGCGGCCTCCTTGCAGGCCGCGGTTGCCGCGGGAGATGCCTACGATGGGCCGGTTCAACCCAGCTTGGGTTGCTGGCTTACGCACCATTTGGCCATGATGATCAAGGCATACAAGTTGCCCACAACGCCCGTGATGGACTACAAGCTGCCGGGTGAAAAAGTCGTGGAACAGACCGTATGGTACACGCTGCGCGGTATGGGGCTGAAGGACGAGGCCATCCGTCGCTACTACAACCCCAGGGCGCTAGCGCTTTTCGCCGAATAGTTCTTTTTTTTCAGATGGTAGGTGTGTAAGCACACACTAAGTTGAGGAGGAAATACTGATGCTCGTTCTCAGTCGCAAGCTCCGCGAAAAGATTGTGGTTCCACAGTGCCAATTGTCGGTGGCCATCGTCGGCATCCAAGGCAGTACGGTTCGGCTGGGGATTTCGGCGCCGCCGGAAGTCGCCGTGCATCGCGAGGAGCTGTGGCGCGAGATTCACGCGATTGGCGCCGACGTCGGGGAGGCAGAAACCACCTCGGATTCTCTGGACGCGTTCGCAGCCGAGTTGAGCGACGCCGCCTACCAGGTCGCACTGCGGAATGGTCCGGTGGATTCGTGGATCGATCTGGAGTTGGGCCTTTGGAGGGCCTTGTCCACGAAGGTCAAGAATGCGACCCGAAGGATCACGCGTGCGCCGCGGAGGCCGGAGATTGAAGCGATTGCAGACCAGCCTGTTTGCTTGCCCCGGTGATCACGATGGGTTCACCAACGGGCGCCCTGCGGAAGACGACCGCACGGTGCTCGTCGCGCGCATCGTGAGCTAGTGCCTAGGGAAACTCCGGTGAAAAAATGTGTTGGTATGAAAGCGAGGCTCTCATGAGTAACTCATTGAACGTCGTGTCCGCCGCCGTACTGTTTCTCAGCCTGGGGCTGTCGGGCTGCGCACCGGCACCCTCGGAAACGCCCGCCGAGGCACCCATCCCGGTCACAATCAGTTATCCGGTCGAGCGGGAAATCACCGACTTCGCAGACTTTACCGCCCGGACGGCCGCGGTCGAATCGGTCGAAGTACGGGCGCGGGTCGCCGGCTACCTGGACAAAATCAGCTTCAAGGAAGGTACGCTCGTGAAGAAAGGAGACTTGCTGTTCCAGATCGACCCGCGCCCGTACCAGGCCCAGGTCGATTTTGCCAGGGCTCAGGTCGCCGCGAACGAGGCCTTGCTCAAGAAAGCGAAGGCCGATAACACGCGGTACAAGTCCTTGGCAAGGAAGTCGCCCAACGCGGTCACAAGCCAAGATCTCGACCAGTACCAGGCTGCGGAAGATCAGGCGATCGCCAATCAGGGGACCGCAAAAGCCACACTGGAAACCAATGAGCTGAATCTCGGATTCACCCAGGTCGTTTCTCCGATCGACGGACGAACCAGCCGATACAACGTGACCGTCGGCAACCTGGTGCAACAGGACCTGACGTCGCTGACCACGATCGTGTCGGTCGATCCGATCTACGCCTACTTCGATGTCGACGAGCGCACCGTACCGCGCGTCGCGCAATTGATCCGCGCAGGCAAGGCTGGGTCGGCCTCCGAGACCGAGTGGCCCGTGTCACTGGGCCTGGCGACCGACGAGGGATTTCCACGCATGGGTACCGTTAACTTCGCGGACAATCAGGTGAATCCCAAGACCGGCACCCTGCGCGTGCGGGGAGTATTCCCGAACGAGGACGGGGCGCTTTCCCCCGGCCTCTTCGCCCGTGTCCGCCTTCCCATCGGCCCACTCCACCAGGCGCTCTTGGTCAGCGATCGCGCCATCGACAACGACCAGGGCCAAAAGGTCCTCTATGTCGTCAACGAAAAAGACAAGGTCGATTCCATCGCTGTCCGGGTGGGAGCGCTGCACGACGGCCTGCGGACGATCGAAGACGGCCTGAATCCCGGCGAGCGGGTGATCGTCAACGGCCTGCAATCGATTCGACCCGGCGTCACCGTCGAACCGAAGCTTGTGGACATGCCGATCTCGGGGGTCAAGGGCGAGGAATCGCCAATCAGGACTCAAAGATTGCCGGTACGAGTCGCGAAATCGACGCCCTGATCGCCGCGGCGATCGAGCCCTGCGAGGCGACCGCTAAACCAGAGGACTACCATGCTGGCGCGTTTCTTCATCGACCGCCCCGTCCTGGCCTGGGTGATCTCCATCGTCATCATCCTGCTTGGGGGCATCGCCGCGCCGCTATTGCCGATCGCCGAGTACCCGGAAATCGCGCCGCCGAACGTCCAGGTGACGGCCAAGTACCCCGGAGCCAACGCCCAGGTGATCGCCGACACGGTCGCCGCGCCGATCGAACAGCAGGTCGTCGGCGTCGAGGGTATGTTGTACATGTCGTCGAACAGCAACAACGACGGCTCGTACACCCTGGACGTGACCTTCGCACTAGGCACCGACGTGAACATGGCCCAGGTGCTGGTACAGAACCGTGTCGCCATCGCCGAGCCGGCGCTGCCCGACGTGGTGCGGGCGATCGGCGTGACCGTCAAGAAGCGGTCTCCGGACATCCTCCTGGGGGTCAGCCTGTATTCCGAGGACAACCCGGAGACCGGCCGGCCCTATTATGACCAGCTCTACATGAGCAATTACGCCACCATCCAGCTCAAGGACGCACTGGCCCGATTGGAGGGTGTCGGCGACGTGACGATCTTCGGGCAGCAAGACTACAGCATGCGCGTGTGGCTCGACCCCGACAAGCTGCAGTCGCGGAACCTGACGGCCGGCGACGTGATCCGGGTTTTGCGCGAGCAGAACGTGCAGGTGGCGGCCGGGCAGATCGGCCAGCCGCCGGTGCCCAGGGGCCAGGACTTCCAGTACACCATGAGCACCCTCGGCCGGCTGGTCGATGCCGAGCAGTTCGCGAACATCATCCTCACGACCGGCAGCGACGGAGAGGTCACCTATCTCAAAGACGTCGCCCGGACCGAGCTGGAAGCCAAGAGCCAGGACCAGATCGCTCGGCTCGACGGCAAGCCGTCGGCGGGTCTCGGCATCTTTCAGTTGCCCGGCTCGAACGCCTTGGACACCGGCGACCGAATCAAGACCAGGATGCGGGAGCTCGAAGCCCGCTTCCCCAGGGGGCTGCACTACGCCGTCGTCTACGACACCACGCCGTTCATCCGCGAATCCGTCGACGAAGTGTTCCATACGCTGCGCGACTCCGTCATCCTGGTCGCCCTCGTGATCCTGGTGTTCTTGCAAGACTGGAAATCCCTGCTCCTGCCCGTGATCGACATGGCGGTGTCGCTGATCGGCACCTTCGCCGTGATGAAGATGATGGGCTTCACCCTCAACAACCTGACTTTGTTCGGGCTGGTGTTGGCCATCGGCCTCGTCGTGGACGACGCCATCGTCGTGCTGGAGAACATCGAGCGCTGGCTGGCCAAGGGCCTGCCGGTGCGCGAGGCCACCATCAACGCGATGAGCGAGATCACCGGGCCCATCCTGGCCATGACGCTGGTGCTCAGCTCGGTGCTTCTGCCCAGCGCCTTCCTCGGCGGCATCACCGGCCAGTTCTTCCGGCAATTCGCTCTGACCATCTCGGTGTCGATGCTCATCTCGGCCGTCAACGCGATGACCATGACGCCGGCGCGTGCGGCGTGGATCTTCGCCAGCCGTAAGCCCGGCGAGCACGGCGACCAGGGCAAGGAGGCATTGCCCTGGTGGTTCTTCGGCCTCCTCGGCGGGCTGGCGACCGTGTGGCTGCTGACGTCGACCGTGGGCGTCTGGCTGGGACTGCCGGCAGGTGCCGAAGGCGGGGAGCCAGCGCCCGGCGGCATGATGGCCACTCTGCTGGCCTGGGGGGTGTCGCTCGTCCTCTTCCTTCCAGGCGCGGTCGCCGGGGGAGCGCTGGGCTGGTTCCTGATCCGGCCGGTGAACTGGCTTCTGGGCCGACTCTTCCGGGGCTTCAACTGGGTCTTTGAGCGGGCGACTCGGGTCTACGGCAAGACCGTCGGCTGGTGCCTGCGCCTCAGCGCGATCGTGCTCCTGATCTACGTCGGCCTGATCGGTCTGACGGGATTTGGCTTCACTCGGGTCCCTAGCGGTTTCGTGCCCGCCCAGGACAAGGGCTACATGCTCGCCAACATCCAGTTGCCCGACGCGGCCTCGCTGGAGCGCACGGTGGAGGTGACCCAAGCGGTCGAAAAGATCGCCCTCGAGACGCCTGGAGTTTTTCACACGTTGGCCATCCCGGGACAGTCGTTCGTCCTGAACGCTTTCAGCTCGAATTACGGCTCTCTGTTCATCATCCTTAAGCCATTCCACGAACGGCGCGCCGCCGAATTGACGAGCGAGGCCATTCTCCACCGTCTCCGCGCACGGCTGCGCAGCGAGGTCCCGGAGGCCCGCGTACTCGTCTTCGGACCGCCGGCGGTGCGCGGACTTGGCAACGCCGGCGGCTTCAAGCTGATGGTGGAAGCCATCGGCGACGTCAACTTCTACTTGCAGAAGCAGTCCAGCAAGGTCGAGCAGTTCCGGGACCTGCGGCAGAACCCGTTCAGCGCCTTCGTGCTGGGGGCAGTGCTGGTGTTCTTCGTGCTGGCCGGCCTGTACGAGAGCTGGTCGTTGCCGCTGGCGGTGGTCATGGTCGTGCCGATGTGCTTGCTCAGTGCCTTGGCGGGGATCGCGATGCGCGGCATGGACGTCAACATCTTCGTGCAGATCGGCTTCGTGGTGCTGGTCGGCCTGGCGTGCAAGAACGCCATTCTGATCGTCGAATTCGCCCGCGACCGGCAGCAGGAGGGCGCGAAAGTGTTCGACGCGGTGGTCGAGGCCGCCCGGGTGCGGCTGCGGCCGATTCTGATGACGTCGGCGTGCTTCGTCCACATGGTGCCGCCGTACTTCGCCACCGGCGCAGGAGCCGAGATGCGCCGCTCGCTGGGCACTGCCGTCCTCTGGGGCGCCTTTGGAGTGACCCTGTTCGGCATCTTCCTGACGCCGGTGTTTTTCTACGTCATCCGCCGGCTCGTCGGCGCACGATCGTCGAAGTCGACCTGAATGATGGCAACGACGAGGATCCCGGAGCGATCGACGTCGACGCCGTGATCAACAACCTGCTGGCCGGCCGCCTGGTCGTGAGTATGGGCCTGTTGACTGATCTCCCCCTCGCCGGCCAATTTGGTCCCGGTGACCTGGTCGAAACCCTAGCTCATGGAATTCGATGCGCAAACCGCGCCGCCAGGTCACGGCAAGCCGGTCCAAGAATTGGAAGAATTTTGGCTCGCGCGTGCTGCCTTCCTCGTCGTCGTCCGGTAGAATTGCCCAAGTGTCCCTCGGCGAAGCATGTCGGTGGGAGAAGAATGCCGGTCGAGGCGGGCACCGGGAGCGCCTTCCACGCCACACTGACCCGGCTCACGGTGATTGAACATTGGAAGCAACCAGGATTGGATTGACATGGCAGAAGACATATCGGCCCTCACTCCAGAGCAACCTTGGCATCAACCGAGCGGCTACGCCGCGGTTAGCGAGATCGACAAGTTTCCCCGTCCGCAAACCGGTCTGAATGGTTTGCCGGAGGTGGTGATTTATTCTAATGTCAACTATGGCGGTCATGAACTGAGAACCAATCTGAACTTCAAGCTTTTGGCCTCACGATTCAACGACGACATCTCGTCCGTGATCGTGGTGCGCGGGACGTGGCGATTCTATCGTGATCCGCATTACACGGGAGATTATTGGGATTTGACCCCTGGGTTCTATCCTAATCTTTACTCGCCCAATCATCCCGGGCATGCCCACGACGCCATCTCTTCCTTCCAATGCATTGCCTGGTGATGGTCAACGGGCGATATGACAGTTGGGCAGGGCCTTTTGGAGTTCGGCAATACCGGCGTCGGTGGCCCTGGTCTCCGTCAAATCCAGAAATTTCAACCTGGCCAGTGGCGTCAATTCCGCCAGTCCGGCGTTCGTGACCCTCGTCCCGCTCAGGTCCAGGACTTTCAATTGAGTTAGCCTCTTCAATTCCGCCATTCCTGCGTCGGTTACTGCCGTTCCGCGCAGAGAAACGTACTCAAGGCGGTACATCGCGGCGATGTGGCGCAGCTCGGTGTCAGTCGCAGACGCACCGACGAATGATATTCCGCTGATCGAGTCGCCAAGATCTTCGCCGAAGGGGTCTTGTTTCCAGATGGGCAGCGCGGGAACACCCTGGCGCCCGGCGAACACACCTCCGTGGACAAAGATCGCCGCCTCCACGGCGGGCTCCTCATGTCGGTGCGCGATTCTCCACGTCAGCCAACCCGACGGAATGCCAACGATGGTCACCAGCACGAACCATGTCCGCGGCCGAAGCCGAAACCAGCGTCGTCGGTGCTTCATCTTGTGAGGGGCGGCGGTACGCATGGACCGCATTATACTCCTTTTTTTGCAACCAGAAATGGTCCCAGCGAGGCCAATCGCGTGGCCGAGATCCTCGATCGGGCGGGCTAAAGGGCACCCCTCAAGTTCGTTGAGCGAGAATCTGTGCGATGTCGCTCTGAAGTACGGGCTTTCCCAGATGAATGTCGATCCCGATCTTTTCCGAACGGCGCCGGTCATCCTCGGTTTTGTACGCCGTTACGGCAACGATCAGTGTTTCTCCAAGAGCGGGATCTTCTCGCAACAATCGGGCCACGTTCCAACCGTGCATGTCGGGCAAACCAATGTCCAACAGGATGATATCCGGCCGGTACGCAGGCGCAACGTCCAGCGCCTCAACGCCGGTGTGGCAGATGCGTGCTGAGTGACCAGCCAACTCAACCCACTTGGCCATAAAATCGGCCGTATCGGGATAGTCTTCAACGACCAATACTCGGAGCGGAACGGAATTCATACATTTAAGTCCAACCTGGTCGAACGTATCTTTTAGCGACACTTCAAGCGTCGTGCGAGGAGACCGCGCAAAAAAATATACCAGGAGCCCCTTGACACCACCAGCTCTCTCAGGAATGTGTGTACTCGCGCTAAGATGAACGTCATTCAACGAGCGACCAACCGGACATGTGGCTGTTGGTTTCGGCAAGCTCGCTTAGTTTGCCTGCCAAGTCAAGATTCTCGTCCTTCAACTTGAATTTACAAAGGCGAGCTCCGATATCGGTCTCGATGTCGGTGATCCCCGCGACGTTTTGCAAATCGCTTCGCACGGAAGCGGCGCAGCCACCTCAGACCATTCCGGGAAGCTTCAGCACGACTTGCTTGACGACGAGGCCATCCTCGGCGGAATCGGCCGAGGTGAGAGCTGGCCTCGATGAGGGCACCGGCGACTCGGCGCTACATCCCACCGACAGAAACCCAATGAGTACAAAACACCTCTTCACGATCACGCTCCTCGCGTTGGTGGACGACGATGAATCTCGAAAACGGTCAGCGGCGAGTATATCACCGCCGAGCGTCCGCGTAAATTGCAGATGCGCCGAAGGCTGTGGTATTGATACATGAAGACCAGCCCGGCCGCGGGCGAGCTGGGGTGGGGCCGCATTCTATTTGCCTGCACCGTGGATCGTCAGGCAGTTGGCTGACGGATGCCTTCGGCAACCCAGACGAAGGCCTCGTCCAATTGGTGTCGATCGAAGTAGCGAACTTTTGCGGACGTGAACGGCTTGCAGAAAACGGCCATCCCGGCCTCCCACTTGCGCTCGCCGACAAGTGCCAGCCTTTCGATGTGAGCAAAGTGCTTGAGGTCGAATTTGACGTCCTCCCAAAGCGCCCCTGCAGTCCAGCCGTGAAAGTCGCGCATCTCGACCAGCACGCGGATCTTGCCGTGCTCGTTGATCGCCTTTTCGACCTCGGGAATGAACCGCTCGTAGTCGAGCTTCGAAAGCTTGCCGTTGAGCTTCACCACCAAGAGATTTCCATCTGATTCGTCGTGCAATTCGACCGACATGGCAGCACCTCCGTCAATAAATGGTAACGTAATTCCTGTTGAGGCGATTCGCCCACTGATCGTAAAAACGTTGCAAACTCGGTGCCATTTCATTAGTCGCTTCTCGCCGTCGCGAAAACAGGAAAAAGCCAAGCACCGATGGTCAAAGCCTGGATGTGTTGGACAGTTTGTATTCACTCCAAGCCGCAACCTACGATTGAAGGGCCACCCATTGGGGAAGGTAGGTTGTTTCGTTCTGAGCGGGATCGGAGGTATCGCGTGGGCATCAACATTTGGTCGAGAATCGTATCGTGCGTCCCCCTGAAGCCATGGACGCTCTCGGGCTACGACCCTTTCGCAGGCGACAGCTATTCCCTGCCAGGCCGTTACTACAGCCGGGCCAGCGCTGAGCGAGCGGCGCGTCGCGCCTTACGCGAGCTGGAGCGTTCCCAGCCCACGGAACAATCCGGCGGTCAGGACGGGATTCAGGATCGAGTCTTCATTGTGCGTCCCGATGGTTCTGCGTACCGATGCTTGCCATGAACGGCGGCACGTATCGCTATCGCTGCGTGAAGGATACAATCAACCGCTCCGGCCCGCCTGGCGTTTTGCCTCCGACCGATCGACCACCACTTTACGATTCGGGAGACACCCTCATGTTTCGACGATTATCCAACGGCTGGGGACTGGCTCAACAGAGTTTCCGCGTGCTGATGCTCGACAAGGAACTACTGCTCTTCCCGGCGATGAGCGGGCTGGCCTGCTTGCTGGTGCTGGCCAGCTTCGCCCTGCCGCTCTGGCAGAGCGGCCAGGTGCAGGTGATTCTTGAGCAGAAGCAGGTCGATATAGGGCCGCTCGGATACCTGCTCCTGTTCGCGTTCTATTTCGTCAATTACTTCGTGATCGTATTCTTCAACGCCGCCTTGGTCGAGTGCGCGATCATTCGCTTCCGCGGCGGCGACCCGACGGTCGGCGACGGCCTGCGCGCCGCGACCGCGCGGTTGCCACAGATCGTCGGCTGGGCCCTGGTCAGTGCCACCGTCGGCGTAATCCTGCGTGCAATCGAGTCGCGATCGGAGAAGGTTGGCCAGTTCGTGGCAGGCTTGTTGGGCATGGCCTGGGGCGCCGCGACTTTTTTTGTCGTGCCCGTCCTGGTCGTCGAGAAACTCGGCCCGGTCGATGCCTTGAAACGCTCGTTCGTCATCCTCAAGAAAACCTGGGGCGAGACGCTTACGGCGAATTTCAGCATCGGCCTCTTCGTGTTCCTGGCCTATCTCGTGGCGCTCGTGCCGCTGGCGCTGGGGTTCGCCGTCGCGGGCGTGCCAGGCCTGATCGGCGGTGCGACGGTGACGGTGGTGCTTTGGATTCTCATCAGCCTGGCCTCCGCCGCGCTGAATACCATCGTGATGGCCGCCGCCTATCTTTACGCGTCCGAAGGTAGCGTTCCCCGGCAATTCGACGCCGAACTGCTGCGAGATGCGTTCGTGAAAAAATGACGCCCCGCCCCTTGGGAACATTTGCGATGGCGATGCATCGGATGAGGCAACGGCCAGCGCGCTGGCGATGGCGGCAATGGACGAGGATGTTGGCACCAGGATCTTCTCGGCATTTGCCCACTGGCGGGTCACTCGGCAGACCGAGGTCGTGGTTCCCGTTTTTACCGAAGTCTTACATCACGAGAGCGCCCCCATCCGTCGCTCCGTGTCTCACCTCTTTGCCAGATGTGGCCCCGCGCCACCGGAGATGCTACCGGTGCTGCAAGAAGCACTCGCCGACCGCGACCGATCCGTTCGGCGGATGGCAGCCCAGGTGATCAATGCCGCGGAAGCCGGCCGCTCCCTGAAAAATCCCCCGTAGCGACGAAATGCACGAATCCGTCCGACGTTGGAGGCTGCGGCGGACCGTCGGCGCGTTGCGCAAGCGGCGGGTGCAGCCCGAGTCGAGGCCAGGCCGCGGGCGAGGTCTGCCGCCCGAGACAGGCGTGTCGCGATTTCTGGCAATGTCGCCGGATGCTGTGCCGGTCATCGTGGCCGAGCTGGCACTGGTCCTCCGGTCTTCACCCTGTGGGGCGAGTACAGCCCTCGCCGGCCAGCTCGGCGCGCCGTGCCAAGGCCACGACGCTACACTGTGGGTGATGGTCGATACGGACCAAAACAATTGCTTTCGGGAGTCAAGCGGCGGAGGTTAGAATGGTAGTCGGGCACATCACCGTGCGGACCCGTGCGCAGGTCAACAGAAGACGAGACTCCACACCCCCCCGATTCCAGAACGTTATTGAAACGGTAGGTTCCCGGTGGCGAAAAAAAAGAAATCCAAATCGGCGGCACCCAAGGCAAAACGAACTCTGCTGCTGAAGCGATCCAGGCCAACGAAGCCCAAGCCGGCAGAGGCCCCAGTGACCGGGGGGTTCGCCTCGCAACCGCAGAATGTTGAAATCCATACTTATCGCCACGAGGTGGGCGGCAACCCGACGAACGCGCCGCTTACGATCGACATCCCCATCGGCAATGGACGTGGTGATGAACCGCGAATGCCAAGTTTCGTGGGCTTTACCGCCGAACAATCTGACGAGAACTGGCAGGACCAATTTGTCTTTCGCATTGTTTCGCTTGGAAGGGTCACGGTGCGAGTAAGGATCACCCGCGTGGATCGGGGGCTGGAGGAATTCGGCTGGGCGGCTAACTTGGTGGTCCATGTAATGGTGGTCGTCCCCGTGGGCTAGACTTTCGACTGCAGGTGCCCTATTGCCGACCGTGGCGACCGACCCGCGGCCAGCCGCAGGACTCCGGCCCTTGCCCTCCTCCCGCCGGCGCGGGATGCTGGCGCAGTCAGATAAAGGTCATTCGTCCTATGAAATGCGCATCGATCGGTTTGTTGACTCTGGTGGTACTCACCGTCGTACAGGTTTGCGCCTCCGAGCCGATTGATTACCAGGTGGCCGACGGCGATCTGGAACTGGTGCTCCTGGATTCCTCGCCTGACGAATCGTTCTTGGCGGTCCAGGCCGATTCGCAGGGGCGGCTATTCGTCGGCGGTCGCGCAGCTCTTTTCGTTTATGAACCAGACGAGCGGGGAGGTTACCAGCCACGGCGGGAGCTACACCGTTTTCCCAACCATAGCTGGATCTACGACATCGCCATTCGCGGCAACGACGTCTACGTGCTCACCGTTAGCGCGCTGTACGTGATACCAGGCGCCGTGACCCAGCGCGAAGGGCTGAGACCGCGGCGGCTTGTTTGGGGAGTGCCGCTGGGGCACGTTCACCAGTGTTTTCACGGCATGACCCTGGGGCCGGAGGGAGACATCTACTTCGCGATGGGCGACCCGCTCTGGTATTATGGCGACTTCAACCGTCCCGATCACTGGGGCCATTGGACGTTCTTTAGTCAGCCGGAAGGGACTGGCACGCCATACAATGGCGTGGGTGGCATCTTCCGCTGCCGGCCCGACGGCAGTGGGTTTCGAATCGTCGCCCGCGGCCTGCGCAACAGTTGCGGCCTCTGCTTCGACCGGCACTGGAACCTGTTCACCAACGACAATGACCACGAGCAAATGCCGGCCCAGTACGTGCCCGGCCGCTTGAACCACGTTACACCGCAAACCTATTTCAGTTGGCCGCGGGGCTGGATGTTGAGCAAAACGCCCGATCGGGCCGATCTGCTCGAAACGATGTTCGAGGGGATGGGCCGCGCGGTGCCGGTCGGGCAGGCCTATTATCACGACACGCTCTTGCCGGAGGCTTACCGCGACAACCTGCTCGTCGCTCGTTGGTGCATCCGCGCTGTGACCCGATACCCGCTGGAACATCGCGGCGCCAGCTTCAAGGTTACCGAGCACCACGTGATCGACGGACAGAACCAGGCTCGGCCTGTGGGTGTGGCCGTGGGGCGTGGTGGGCGGATATTCACGACCATCGCCTACATGGCCCAGAACGAAGGCTCGCCGGTCTACCGTAGCGACCTGGTGATGATCACCCTCCGCGGCGATCCTGCGACGCACCCCTTTGACGCCTACGACGCCGCGACGGCCAGGCCGGAGAAGTTGTGGGACGAGCTATCCGATCCGTCGTGGTCGCGACGTCTTCAGGCACACGAAGAATCGGTCCTTTCGCCGACGGCGACGAAGGCTTCGACCGCGTCCACCCGCCGGAACAGGGACCCATCGACGTTGCGGCAGCCTTCGACGAGGCGGGAAACCCGTTGGCATGGGCACGGCTTGGTCCGACCGGCAGCTATTACGACCTGACCAAGGCGTACGGGCAGGGCGAGCATTGTTCATTCTATGCCTGCGCGCGGCTCGAAAGCAGTTCACAACAAAAGATTCAGTTGCTCGTCGGCTCCGACGACGGCATCCGCGTCTGGCATAATGGCCGACCGATCTGGAAAAACGACGTCATCCGCGGCGCGTTACCGTTCCAGGACGCGTTTTTCGTCGTGCTCCAGCCGGGAAGCAATGACTTTCTGTTTCGCATCGTCAACCGCACCGGTCCTTGCGGCCTTTATGGCCATTTCCGCTCGCTGGCCGACGTGGTGCCTGTGCTTCCCGAGAAGCTCGACGTGCTGGGCCTCGCCGAGCGCTTGGCTAACGCGGGCAGCGCAGGTGGACGGACCGTCGTCCCTGGCGAGTTCCTCAAAGTCGATTGGACCAGGGCCGCGGTCGAAGGCGACCCAGTCGAGGGGCGCAAGCTGTTTGAGGCGGCCGGCTGCATCAAGTGCCATTCGCTCGGCGGAGACGCCACGACGATTGGCGGCCCCAGCCTGGCTGACGCCGCGAAGCGATTCACCGTTCCGTACCTCGTGGAATCGGTCCTGTTGCCCAGCAAGCAACTGTCGCCAGTCTTCCGCGCCACGCAAGTCGTCATGAGCGACGGCAATCAATACGCCGGCCTCGTTGTGGGGGAGACGTCGGAGCGGTTGGAGCTGCTTTTGACCGATACGAAGCGCGTCACGCTCGACAAGGCAGAGATCGAAGAACGTTCGCTGCAAGACGTATCGCCGATGCCGCAAGGCTTGTTGAGAAAGCCGGAGGAATTGCTGGACATATTGGCGTTTTTGCTCAAGGGGGTGCCATAACCAGGACGCCTGTTGAAGGTCGACACCGTCGTCTGCTGGGATCCCTGGGCACACGACGAGGAGAACCCGGATCATTACCAGATTGCCCGCGGCACCGAAGCTGCGTGCTGGATGGCGGGCCGGGCGCATGATTACCCGGAGCATTTCGCGGCCGGGCTGGAGCCCCACACGGTTCAGGAGAAGTATTACTACGCGCGGCGACCGGAGATCACTCGAATCGTCGACGTCAGCGGCGTGGTCGATCAAATGATCGCTGCCAATCGAGCCAACCGGGCGAAGGGGCCGGCGGGAACACACGGATCCCAGCTTCGCGGGCAACTGGCCAAGAAGGGGAAGAAACTCGCGTTGCTGGGCGACGACGACGAGACGGCCGACCGCAATTACATCAAACAATTCGTCATGTCCCGCAGCCGCGAGCTGGGGCGGAAACACGGCTTTGAATTCGCCGAGGCGTTCCATTACATCGGCGGCCGAGTTCAAGGACGCACCACCGTAGAAGAATACATCGAGCGCAACGCGGTTGAGTCGAAGTGACGCCAGTTGCGTGAACTGCCACGCGCGGATGGATCCGCTCGGCTTCGCCCTGGAGCAGTACGATCCGATCGGCCGCTGGCGCGAGGGCCGTGACCCGGAGCTGGAAGCAATGTACCTGAAGACCAATCAGTTCCATGTTGCTCAGTTCGCGTACCTGGTCAGCCGCCTGAAGGCGATCCACGAGGGCGAGCGCACGCTCTTGGACAACTCGGTACTATTGTGCTGCTCGAATTTGCTTGACGGCGACAAACATCAGGCGGACGAGATGCCGATGCTCTTGGCGGGCCGCGCGGGCGGACGCCTGAGATCCGGGCGGGTGCTCGATTACCTCGCTGCCGGCGATTCCAACCGCCGCGCGTGCAGTCTCTATCTATCGCTGATGGATCTGATGGGAGCGCCCCAGCAGCGTTTCGGCGACGCCGAACGGCACCTTGCCCGACTCTGACATGCACCGAGTTGGTCGAATGAGACGACTTACTCCTCCTTCGATACCTCTGCCGCTTCCGTTACTTGCAGGGCGTTGAGATACTGGCCGGTTGCGATCAATAGTATCGGTGTCGATCCGTCTGGCGCCGCAGCCACGGTTCCCGGCCAATTCAACGCATCGGCCACCTCGCGTGCCGTTCCCAAGCGCGCACGCGGGTCTTTCAACAAACACGCCGGCAAACCGGGATGGGCGAGGGTGGCGGGCAACAATTTGACGGGTCACCACACCGCGATGTAAACTGCCAGCATGGATAACGTCAACCCATACGAGTCACCTCGCGCGCACGGCGTAGATCGCCACACTTGGCCATTGATGGTGCGTTTGGGCCTATGGGGCCTTCCAAACCGTGGATCGGCGTGGGTTTTCGTTTGGCTGTCCGTCGTAATCACCATCGGGTGCATCGCGTACGGCTTCGTCAACCCAGGGTCGTTCATCGGCGGAATAATGGTATTCGCCGCGTTGTGGTACTACCTGGCGATCCGTTGGGTTGATCGACATAGCAGTTGGTCATAGCGGTCGACCAATCTGTGGTGTATGTTGACAGCCGGAGTGGAAGATGAGCAATGCTTGGCCAAAATCCATTTTTATCGGCTTTGTCTGCCTGACGGCGTCGCTGGGTATTGCCGAGGATGAGCCCACACCCCTGTCATTTGAGAAAGACATTCTGCCGATTCTGGCGCAGAGATGTCACGACTGCCATGGCGACGATCTCAAGGAAGCCCGGCTCGACCTCCGCACGCTGTCGTCCGTGCTTCGCGGCGGAGAGAGCGGGCCAGCGGTGGTTCTGGGCGAGCCGCAGACGAGTCTGATGGTGGAAAGAGTGTTGTCCGGGGAAATGCCGCCGGGCAAGGAGAAGCTGACCGCCGCAGAGTCGGGGCTGATTCAGCAATGGGTGAAAGTGGGGCTGCGCGCGAAGGAACAGAGTCGTCCGCTGATGGATTCGATGTTCACCCAGGAAGAGCAGTCGCACTGGGCGTTTCGTCCTCTGGTGTCCCCGCCGGTACCAGCTATCAACGACGCTGATCGGGATCGGACACCGATCGACCGCTTTCTCCTTGCCCGATTGCAGGCGAAACAGTTGTCATTCGCTCGACCTGCAGATAGGCAAACGCTGTTGCGGCGCGTCACGTTCGACCTCACTGGTCTGCCACCAACCGTCGAGGAACTGGTTGAGTTCGAGCAGGACTCGCGCGCCGACGCCTACGAGCGAGCGGTCGAGCGACTCCTGCAGTCGCCGCAGTTCGGCGTTCGCTGGGGGCGGCACTGGCTGGATATCACAGGCTACACCGATACGGTGACCTTTGACGAGGACTTCGGGGCACCCAGGGGGTTCCTCGAAGGGAAATGGCGCTATCGGGATTATGTCGTCGATGCGTTTAACCGGGACCTGCCATACGACCAATTCATCCTCGAGCAGGTCGCGGGTGACGAGCTCGTCGAATGGCGGAATGCCGCGGAGTATTCGCCCGAAGTCGTCGCAAAGCTGATCGCGACGGGATTCCTTAGGACTCCCGAGGATCTCACCGTCGATGATCCGCGCCCGTTCGTGATCTGGACGAACGTGCATGAAACGGTGGAGCAGATCGGAGCCAGCTTTCTGGGCCTGTCACTGCATTGCGCCCGCTGTCACAGTCACAAATTCGAGCCTATCCCGCAACGAGACTACTACGCCATGATGGCGCTGGTCACGCCGGCGCTCAATCCGAAGGCTTGGAAGAACGCACGCGAGCGAGTGCTTCCCGACGTGGCGGGACCGCTTCAGGCGGAGATTCAAAAGCACAACGGTGAAATCGACCGCTCCGTTGGTGAGGCACAGCAGCAAATCGCCATGATCCGCCGTGGCAGGGAATTAAAGCTGCGGGACGAGAAACTGAAGTCGATCCCGGAGCCGATCCGGCTCGATTTGAGTACCGCCCTCGACCTGCCCGCCGACAAACAGGACGCCGTGCAGAAGTACCTGGTCGGCAAGCTCGGATCGCTGGTAAAGGTCGAACCGGCGGCGATCGATGCGGTACTTACCGAGCCTGAGCGCGAGGGCCTGAATCAACTGAATGGGCGGATCGTCGAACTGAATGCAAAAAAAAGAAGTCACGGATGGATTCACGCCGTCTACGACGTGGGACCGCCACCGGCCACGCACGTTTTCAAAAGAGGGGACTTTGAGACTCCCGGCCGAGAAGTTCCTCCCGGATTCCTAAGAGTGCTTTCCGGCCCGGACACGGAGAGACTCCTTCAAACGACGCTGCCCAACACAAGTGGGCGGCGAACGGCGCTGGCGCGATGGATCACAGGAGCTGAATCGCCGGCCTCGGGTCTGGCAGCGCGCGTGATGGTGAACCGCATCTGGCAGTATTTGTTCGGCCAGGGATTGGCCGCGAACTCGGAAAACGTTGGGATGTCCGGCTCGGCACCGACACACCCCGAACTGTTGGACTGGCTGGCCGCTGATTTCCGCGTCAACGGCTGGAAAATCAAGCGGGTGATCCGCCAAATCGTGCTGTCGGCCGCGTATCGACAGTCGTCGGTGGCGGAGCGGGTCGTCGCCGAGGGGAACCAGTCCCCGGCCAAGGTTGACCCCCTCAACGCGCTGCTCTGGCGCATGCGGTTGCGTCGGCTGGACGCCGAGTCGATGCGTGACGCCATCGCCGCGCAGAGCGGTAGGCTCGATCTGAGTTTGGGCGGCCCGCCGATCTCACTCGATTACGATCTGAAAACGGGGCGAGTCTCAGAAAAAGATCTGGTCGGCACCACCGCCTATCGGCGAAGCATCTACTTGGAGAATCGCCGGGTGTACAACCCGACTTTTCTCAGCACCTTCGATAAACCGATCGTGACGCGCGGCGTCTGTCGGCGAGAGCAATCGGCGACGGCCCCGCAGTCGCTGAGCTTGATGAACGACCCGTTCATGGTCACTAACTCGCAGCGCTGCTCCGACGGGATCCGTTCGCGGGTGAAATCCTCACCCGGGGAGCAAATTGAGGCAGCGTTCCGCCTGATTCTCGGCCGTGCGCCCGATGGGGACGAGAAGCGCTGGTGCGGTCAACTGCTGGTGGAGCAGTCCGCCTTGTACGAGAAGGCCGGTCATTCCACCGACGAAGCGGCACGCCGCGGGCTGGCGAGTCTCTGTCAGAGCTTGTGGGGCACCAACGACTTTCTCTACCTGCGATAAGGACATGCCATGACCGATCATACATTCTTGACGCGCCGTGCCATGCTCCGGCATTCTGCGTTCGGGCTCGGTGCATTCGCGCTGGGAGACCTCTTGGCGAGTGACGGACTGGCCAGTCCAACACCGGTCTCGCGGGATCTGTCTCCCCGGCGCGGGTCTTTCCCGGCGGCAGCCCGCTCGGTCATTATGCTGTTCCAGAACGGCGGCCCCAGTCACATGGACCTATTCGATCCGAAACCGGAACTCAACCGGCGGCATGGCGAAAAGGTGGCGATCAGAAACGCCATGCAGGGCAACGAAGAGCCGCTCATGGGAAGCAAATTCGTATTTCAACGCCGGGGTGAGTCGGGCATCGAGTTCTCGGAACTGCTTCCGAACATCGGGGGCCTGGCGGACGATCTCTGCGTCATCCGCTCGCTATTCCACGAAGACCCGAATCACCCGGGCGGCACGTACATGCTGTGCTCGTGCAATCGCCGGCCGGGGCGACCCTCGCTGGGTTCCTGGGTCGTATATGGGTTGGGTAGCGAAAGCCGGAACTTGCCCGCATTCGTCTGCCTTCGCGATCCGGCGGTGTTCCATTCCGGTGGGTCGATGCAGATCACCAACGGTTGGCTTCCCAGCGTGTTCCGCGGCAGCGAATTGCGAACCGAGGGAGAGCCCGTGCTCAACTTGCAGTCTCCCGTGGATTTGCCGCCCGGATTTCAGCAAAACTCGCTGAACCTGATTGCTTGGATGAACGATCACCATCGCCGCGACTACCCGGACGATACGGAACTCGACGCGCGAATCCGAAACTATGAGCTCGCCAGCCGGATGCAATTGGCGGCGGCCAGCGAACTCGACCTCTCCAGCGAATCGAGCAGTGTGCATGAATCGTATGGGACCAATGACCCGATGACGGCCTCCTACGGACGGAAGTGTCTGATGGCCCGGCGGTTGGTCGAGCACGGTGTGCGTTTCGTGCAGATCCTGGCACCTGCCCCTCATAACCCATGGGACCACCACGGCGATATCAACAAGAACCTGCCGAACCTTTGCGGGCAGGTCGATCGACCGTCCGCGGCGCTGATCCGTGATCTGAAACAGCGGGGGTTGCTGGACAGCACCATCGTCTTGTGGGTGGGTGAATTCGGTCGCATGCCGATCTCTCAAGGGGGGACCGGACGCGACCACAACCCGCATGGCTTCACGGCCCTGCTCGCCGGTGGAGGATTCAAGCCCGGATACGTCCACGGCGCGACCGATGAGTTTGGCTATCGCGCCGTGACCGATCGGATGAGCGTTCCTGATCTGATGGCGACCGTGTTGTTCCAACTCGGGCTCGATCACGCGAGATTGAGCTATCCGAACCACGGCGTGGATGAAAGCTTGACCGAACCTAGAATCACGAACGCTCAAGTCGTCAAGCAGATCG
>DATLQY010000141.1:0-5417 GCA_035534975.1 Pirellulales bacterium | reverse complement strand
GTGCGATCCCGCGCGATTGCGACCCTAGTCGACGATTGGCGGTTGCAACACGCGATCGTCCGCACGATATGGAAGCTTGAGGATCTGCTCAAGCTTGTCATCGAAGCGGTCGATAGTGCGAACAAGCTTGACGCCAAACGTCTCGATCGGGAATTCGGAACACAGGGCGGGACGAGCGAGGCCCTGGCGGATCTGGATCAGGCGACCGACGTGCTGGAGTACTTCGTGGCGGGGCTTCGCAAGTTAACCTCCTCGGTCAAAACGATTGACGAGTGGGTCGGGATTTTCGAGCACGAGGGGTACCAGTTGGAAAACGCCGCCACCTTTCGACAATCATGCGCATTGTTGGCCAGCGTTGTTGCCAAGCACGAAGCGACGGTCGACGCCCAATGGGAGGAGTTGGACCGCCAATCGCTCTCCAGCGAAGAGATGTTGGAGGTCGCCGCATAACTACGTTCCTCGGAGCAGGCGTCAGCATAACCGGTCGTGGCCATTGCAGGAAAAATCCGGCTCGGAACGATCGTTTGGGCCGAGGTCAATGATCATCCTTCATCGTTTCCTCGCATCCGTGATTGTCGCGTCGTGCTGGGCCACAGCCGTTGCTCAAATCGACGAGGACGAGGATGACGATCTGCCCGCCTTTCGTCCTGGCCTGGTTGCCCGCTATTCCGGCACTGACGACAAGACGCACGTCCGCTGCGACGGAGCGATCCAGTTCGATTGGCATACAAGGCGTCCCGACCCGCGGCTGCCCGGCGGACCGTTCTCCGTCGTGTGGCAAGGGCGATTATTGACGATTGCGCCCGGCAGGTACACGTTCGAAATCCATGCCACCGGCCAGGTGCAAATTCGCCTGGCCGGCCAGTTGGTGCTCGACGCCCAGACCGGCGAAACTCGCTGGTTGCGAACCGAGCCGATGGATCTGGAATACGGCTACCATCCGCTGGAAGTCACTTACCGTCGCACCGGCGATGAGGCCCGGATTGGACTTTTCTGGTCGGGACCGCAGTTCCAGCTCGAGCCCGTCCCGGATCGGCACTTGTTCCATGAACCTGGCGACGCGCCCGACGAAAGGTTCGAGAAAGGCCGGTTGCTGGCGAGGGCACTTCGCTGCGCGGCCTGCCATGAGATCCCCGGCGAACTAGCGGCCATTCGAGCCCCGGCGTTGACGAGAGTGGCCGGCAATCTCTCGCCGTCTTGGTTGACCCCTTGGCTTACAGGTGCGGACCATCGCATCGACGCGGCAGGCGACGATGCACCCCCGGCGCGGATGCCTTCCTTCGGTTTCACCGCCGAACAGGCCGGCGCGCTCGCCGATGCATTATTGGCCGCTTCGCCGGCGACGCTCAAACCGGACGGGGAACAAGGCGGCAATGCCGATGCGGGCGGTAAGTTATTTCTTACGATCGGCTGCCTGGCCTGTCATCGCCTCGGTGAATTGGGGCAAAGCAGCCTGTTCGGCGGCGGTGGTCTGCTCGGCGATGGCGACCTGGCAGCCGTGGCCCGCAAACGCCCCGCCGATTTCTTCGTCCGCTGGCTCGAAACCCCGAGCGCGATTAACCCATCTCATCGTATGCCGGTGTTCGCCCTCACGCCGGAAGAGCGGGCCAATCTGGCCGCGTACCTGGTGACTTTGCGGGGAGACGAAACAACGCTTGAATTCTTGCACATCCAGCTACGTGACGCCGACGCGAACGCCAAACCGCGCCTCGAGCTCGGCCGCCGCTTGATCGCCGAACACCGTTGCGCCGCCTGCCACGAATTGCCGCGCGAGCTCGCGACTCCGTCGCCCAAGCGCCGACCACTCGGCGCGTCGGCCCAATGGGACCAAAGCTGCACCGGAGCGCCGGAACGCGAAACCAAACGTCCTGGCTATCGGCTTTCTCCAAAACGGCGTGAGACGATACGCGCCTACATTTCGTCGCTGGCGCCGGTTACCGCGGCAATTGCGCGTGACCCGCCGATCGACGAGGAATTCGATGGCCTGTTCGTCCTCGCCGAGCGCAACTGCCTGGGCTGCCATGCCCGCGGATTGGCGCCTGGCATCTCCGCGCGGCTCGACACCGTTGCCGCCGCACACCCGGAGTTGGCCCCTTCGCTCGCCTCGCTGGCTCCTCCCCCCTTGACTGGCGTCGGCGACAAGTTGCGCGACGAGGGGCTCGCCGCGGCGGTGCGATTGACGACTCCACCCCTGCGGCCTTGGCTTGCCGTGCGGATGCCCAAGTTCAACCTCGCCGACGATGAATTACGGGCGCTGATCGGTTACCTGATCGAGGCCGATCGGATCCCCGATCGGCCCCTTGAGAAGACGGGCCGATCCCAAAACCGTCATTCAGGCGAGACGCCCGCACCACAAGGCGGTTTTGGGATAGGCCCTAAAAACGACGATGAAGCGGTGGACGAAGGGACGATGGCCACGGCCGGCGCGCGATTGGTCACTTCGGAGGGGTTTGGCTGCACCAGTTGCCACCAGATCGGCAAGTCGCTCCCCCTCGGCGTCGCCCCAGCGGCCCACGGCGCCAATTTGTCGCTTGTCGGCGGGCGCGTCCGCCGGTCCTGGTTCGATCGCTGGGTGCGTAATCCCGCCCGTATCGTCCCGCGGATGGAGATGCCTTCGATCCAGCAACCTGTCCGAGGCGTCCTTGCCGACCGGCTCGACCACCAGCTCACTGCCATCTGGCGCGCGCTCAACACGCCCGGCTTCAATCCACCGTCGCCCGGCGCGATTCGGGTGTTGCGAACGAGCAATCTTGCCGGCGGCGTCGAGCCGGCCGTCGCGCTTTTTGACGTGTTGGAAGTCGACGAGCGGCCGTTCGTCGTGCCGTTGGTCGTGGGGCTGGCCAATCGGCACAATATGCTCTTCGATCTCGATTCGAACCGCCTGTCCGCTTGGTGGTTGGGCGACACGGCACGCCAGCGAACGCGCGGCAAGGCCTGGTACTGGGAACCGGGCGGAAGCCACGTCTTGCCACCGACGTTGCCCGGCGGCGACGGCGAATTGCTCTTGCTCCGCGCCGGCACGCCGCGGCAGCCGTCGCGATCGCCGCAGTTCGCCGCCCAGCTCGACTGGTTCGAGTACGTGGACCGCGGCCTACGGTTTGGTTACCGCTTACGCTTCGACACGGATGGCGGCACCGAGCCGCTCGTCGTTGCGGTCGTCCAACAATTCACGGTCCGACCGTTTACGGAGTTCGAGGCGGACAAACACACGAGCGGATTTCACCGCCGCGTCGAGCTTTCCGGCGTGCCCGTTGGCGACGAGGTGCAACTGCGGCTCGTCCCCAGTGGCCGCTTTTCATCGGCCGTTGGCGGCAAGTCCGCGCTCGCCGCCGAGTTGCCTGGAAAGCCCCGCATTCGGCTGCTCCATCCGGCGGCCGCCAATCTGAACGGCAATTGGATGGCCAAGAATTCAGGCGTTAATGGGACTGGCAAAAATTCAGGCCCATCTCCAACCGTCTCTCTACGATCCGCCGGCAACGACGATTCGCTTGTCGTCGAGGCCGATTACCTGGTTCAACTGCCCAGTGACCACTTTCCGGCCGTCCCGACGGAAGACGAACCGGAGTCACCGATGGCGCTGTCGGTCGTGCCAGGCTACGAAGCAGTGCGGCTACCTTTGCCGAACTCTGAAATGCCAACCGGCCTGGCATGGCGCGACGACGGCACGTTGGCATATTGCTCGCTCAAAGGGAGCGTTTGGCTTGCTCGCGACACCGACGGCGACGGCGTCGAAGACCGGCAGGAGCTGTTCTGCGACGGCCTGGCCGCGCCCTACGGCATCGCGGTCCACGGCGAATCGCTCGATGTCGCGCAAAAACCTTGCGTGTTGCGGCTGACCGACCGCGACGGCGATGGCCGAGCCGACAGGGCCGACGTGATCGCATCGGGCTGGGGCTACACAGCCGACTATCACGACTGGTCGATCGGCTTGCCGAGCGACGCTCAGGGCGCCTACTATCTCGGCCTCCCTTGCCAGCAAGACGAGCGGAGCGAAGCGGCGGCGCACCTCCGCGGTACCGTCGTCAAGCTGGTTCCGCGCCAACCGACGCGCACCGACCCGCGGGTCTACTCGATTGAACCGCTCGGCGCCGGCCTGCGGTTTCCGATGGGTTTGGCACTGAACCGCTCCGGTGACCTGTTTGCCACCGACAACCAGGGAAACTACACACCTTTCAACGAGCTGAACCAGATCGTCGCCGGCGCACGCTACGGTTTCATCAACCGAAATGAAGTGAAGCCCAGCTTTGCGCCGCCGTTCCGCGAGCCGGCAATTGACATCCCCCACCCTTGGACACGGAGCATCAACGGGATCTGTTTTCTCGGCGATGGCCCGTTCGACGGGCACCTGATTGGTTGCGAGTTCGACACGCGTCGATTGATCCGCATGAGCCTCCAGCGTGTGGGCGACGATGATCAAGGCGCCGTCTACCCGTTCAGCATCGAGCCGGAGGAGGGCCAGGAGACGTTCGAGGGGCCGGTCGTTTGCGCCGTCGCGCCCAACGGCGACATTTACATTGGCAACCTGCGAGACAGCGGTTGGGGGGGCGGACACAACACCGGCTCGATCGTCAGGCTTCGCCGGACCGGCGATTTGCCGCTGGGCATCGCCGAGGTGCGCGCGACCAGCGACGGCTTCACGATCGACTTCACCCAGCCGGTCGATCGCGCCGCCGCCGAACAAGTAAGGCACTACGCTATCAGCTCATACCGCCGCATCGCCACGTCGGCTTACGGTAGTCCCGACATTGACCGCGAAGCCGAAATGATCGATTCGCTCGAAGTCGCCGCCGACGGGCTTCGCGCCACGCTGCGCCTTGCGCGGCTGCGTCCCGGCTTCGTCTACGAGTTCCGCCTAAGCCACCTCGGACCGGCGAACGAAATCTTCTTTCCCGGCGAAGCGCACTACACGCTACGGCAAGTTCCATAGCACGGATATTCAGCGGATTCGCCACACCTGCAGGACGAACACAACGCGATCGCCCGGATCTATGTCAAAGCTGATCGCGAGTGGAGAACTGAAGCAGATCCGCTCGCCATCGTCGCGAGATTCCCCTTGGTCTTGCGGGTTGAACCGGAGCGCCCGGTCGAAATCGTTGGTAGCCCGAGTGATCGCATTTCGAAGCTGTGAATCCCCGCTGATCCACATTTCCGCGAGATCGTCGCGCGCGGATCCAATCCAGATGACGCGATACATCATAGATTGCCCAGATAGGCGAGTACCTCGGCGGTTGTATACCCTTTCTTCTCTTCTCGCCGCCGTCGCAACTCTTCCTGGGAGATCTTAGGCCTGGCACGCTCGACATCCTCGAAGTTCACCGCTGGAACGAACGTGCCGAGCACTTGGCCCGACTCATCGCAAAACTCCAATTTCCGCGTGAAATTGAAGAGCTTGCTTTTCAAGGTCGCATCAATGACGA
>DATLQY010000140.1:0-2832 GCA_035534975.1 Pirellulales bacterium | reverse complement strand
ATGTACTTATAGGGGAATGCGACGACCACAGTTTTACAAATCCCTCATCGACAAGGTTGACCGCCAAATGAGTAAATCAACAACCACTCTTCCCGCGCTGTCGGTCGCTCGAGAGACCGGCTTCGGCCATCCGTCGCTCGAACTCGAAAGGTGCTGCCGCTGGTCGGACGAGGAACTTGCTAAGCTCGATATCGCGGCGGTCAACCTGATGTGCGCCGGAGGATTGCCCGGCGCCGAAAACGTCAAGTTCGACCGGTTGCACGACTGGCTCGACGAAGCGGCACGCCAAGCCGATTTCCAGACGCGCAGGCACTGGTACCGGTTCGACCTATCGCCGGAAAGCTACCATACATCACCTGGCTTTTTCTGCTGCTCATTCCTGCTACAGACGCTGCAGGAGGACTTCAAGGTGCGATACAACCCCGCTCGGGCGCGCGATCACAAGTTCCAGGATCTGAAGTGCCTCGATCCCGACTTCCGCGACTCGCGGGACCTGTTTATTCACGGTATCGTCGATGGCGACGGCGGCACTTGCGCGTCGATGCCGGTGCTCTACGTCGCCGTCGGACGGAGGCTCGGTTATCCGCTCAAGCTGGTTGAGAGCCGCGGTCACCTCTTCATGCGTTGGGATGACCCTGCCGGCAAGTGCTTGGGGTACCCTGAGGTCCTCAACATCGAAGGCGCCGGCGAGGGCATCGCGCTGTACCCTGATTCCCACTACCGGCAGTGGCCCGAGCCGTGGACGGCGGACGATGAGACGGGCGGTTGGTTCCTCAAATCACTGACGCCGCGGGAGGAGTTGGCCGCGTTTCTCGTCACGCGCGCCGCGTGTCTCGAAGACAACCGCCGGCTGCCCGAGGCGGTCCAGG
Source organism: Pirellulales bacterium (assembly GCA_035534975.1). GTDB lineage: Bacteria > Planctomycetota > Planctomycetia > Pirellulales > JAICIG01 > DATKSN01. The sequence goes on along the minus strand of DATLQY010000140.1, from coordinate 1,963 downwards.
CGTACATCTGGGCGAGGGATCTCGCCCCGCACGACGGCCGGTACGTTCAATTGGCGGCGAACAGAGCCAACCGGCTTGCGTTCCAACGACAGCAAGAGGTTGTACTCTTGATGGAAATCAACCGCCAGAATCGAGAACGACGGCAGCAAGCCCTTTCGCCGCCCGGAATGGCTGGGGCAGGGAATGAGTCGAAGCCACCGCACGGTTCATGGTGTCGCTGCCGAGACTGCGAGGTGGCACGCGAGGCCGCCGAAGAAGTTCGGCCTGGTATCTGCCATGCCACAGGATGCCAGTGTTTTCATTGTCGTGAGGCTATGCAATCGGGATCATCAACACCCCGAACGTTGAGCCATTCGCCCGCTTGTCAATGTGTTTCGTGTCGCTTCGTGCATGAGGCGACCGGGTCGTGGCACCCGCAGCAATACTTTGTCCAAGCCGTCAAATTCAAGTAACAGGAGCACCAGCGATGTACCAACCCACGCTAGGGCGATTTACGTCCCGAGATCCACTCGACGACGGAGGCGTCGATATTCTGCACGACAACAATTGGTTCGGCCAGCGGCTAGACGCCATGCGCGAGCACCCCTACGCGTACGCACGCGGCAATCCCGTCAACTACACCGACCCAAGCGGGTTTGGGGTCAATCAAGACCTTCGGAGCTGCAAGTATTATAAGTTCCATTGCAAAACGGCGAGCTGGTGGAATCTTTGCCAAAAGGCGTATTATTGTCTTGCGGCGGATTTTGTGTGCGAGATGGCCGGTAACGGTTCCTGGCGCGACTGCGTTCGGGCGTGTCTTCAATGTCGCGATACGCGATTTCCACATGGCCCTGAGAATTCAAATCCCGTTTTCGCGATTATCTTCGGTTGTATCGTTCATATTGGCAAGGAAGCAATCGACCACGTGGTCTGCTTCGGAGCATGTCGCTGGGATACTTCGAGCTACGCGAAGGGGTGCGATGAGGTGGTATCATCGTGTTCCCCGCCGCGAGACGCGTTGGCGGTGCGTATCGAAACGCCCGTCAGCCCACGAGCGTAGCGCTCCCGACCGCCGATGCGAGTCTCACGGTTCCAGCCAATCCGCCGTAGTTGCGCTTGCCAATGGATACGATTGAAGTGATAATCAGTTGAGGTCGCGCGTGCGGCCGCCTTGGCGAAGGACCGTGATATTCGGGATTCGTTCGGGAGCCACGAACGAGAGAGTCAACTCAAACCGGTGTCTAGTCTCGAGAAATGGCTGCGGTCCACGTTCTCCTCTTGCTCATCTTAACATGTGTTGGGATCGTCGCGGGTTTCGCCCTGCCACTTCGTTTCTGCGGGCAGGTGCCAGGGTTCAACACGGGGATATTATTCGGCGGCCTCTTCTCACTGCTGCTTTCGCTGATGGTCGGCGCGCTTGTTGCGGGGCGCGCCGAGCAGGCGATCGGAACTAACATTGGTGTGCCGATTGGAGCGTTCCTGGGTTGCTTCCTCGGCGCGACATTGGCCAATTTCGCCGCTGGCGCATTGGGTGCGCTGATCAGTTTTATGTTGCGTCATTAGAGCGCATTTGCGATGCCGTCGTCTCCTTTCGGTTCGGACGCGAGCTCGCTTTCGTCGTGACAATTCGTGCTGGGGTCCGGGACCGGAGAACCGAAACGCTGGAAACCAATTTCAAGTACAAGCGCGCAAGCCGTGCGCGTCCGATTGCGGCGCCGGCAAGGCAGAGCCTATACTGACCCGCGGGCGGAGTGGGGGACGTTGGTGCGAGTGCCATGTCGTACAGCGATTTTACGCTGGAAGCGGCCGAACGCGAATTCGGCGTGCTGGCCCAGGAGGCCGATCTTTTCCCGGTTCTGTGCGACGCGCCCGTGCCGGACTGGTTGCCCGCATCATTGGCTCGGGGCAAAGGGTTCGCCCTGATCAGCAAAAAAGCCCGCAGCGAGTTCATCGTCGTCCCAATCCTGCTCGCCGCGCGCCAGCT
>DATLQY010000139.1:0-3385 GCA_035534975.1 Pirellulales bacterium | reverse complement strand
GAAAAAGAGTTCTCCCGCCTGGACGGTGACCGAGCTAAACGTGATCGGGCTAGAAGTGCTGTTGTGGCCGACCAACGGAGGAGCGAACGCTCCGCCACCGAAGTTCCAAAAATCGATACCTTGGTAGTTACTGGTCATCGTGAACGGATTGAAAGCGCCTCCCAAAGTCGCAGAATTTCCGTAACTCCAAACACCGTTCGGATTGTTCGTCGGCGAGAAGTCGCTGGCGGCATCGTAACTTAGCCCCGCGTGCGCCTGAGGAACAATCCAATAAAGGCAGAAAAGACACAAGAGTGCTACAAGAGAACCGGGCTTCATCGGACAATTCCCCGCACGGCGTTGCCCCGACGTGACCCCATCACCCCAACAGCCGCCAAGCCCTCGCCACCGCTCCGTCGTTTCGTAGCGCTGACAATGGTCGTACTGATCACGATCAGGCTCGTCGAAGCAACGCATAATAGTTGTCTCTAGCTAGTGATTGTGGGACTGAAATTGATGCGGACTGCTACACTTTAGAAACGGAGAATCCGATTGTCAAGCAAATTCCCGCGGCGAAACATGACCCAAATCGCACCGGTTTGCCGTTATCGAGGACGGTCGAAAGGGGCTGGAAGGGGGGGCCGGACTGCATGTAGAATTGAGCATGTGTGTTGTCGCCGGCCTTCCCGGCGCCCAGCATCGAGGCTGTCGGTACGAGCGATAAGTAGCGCTAACTGCATCCAGCGGGCAATCCTTTTGGTGACATATGGGCATGCCGTCGAGCAGCTTGCAGCTCATACAGCACGTGACGATTGGGGGAAGGCGGGTCGTCAATGGCGCCTGTTGGCGATACCATCGAGGGCTATTAAACGGGACGGGTCTGGGACGGGGTCTAATTCTTCGGGCGGTTGCGCTGAGAGAACGGCAGTCGTCGCGCTGCCGCAAAACGGAGCGCCGTTGCCGGGAGGGACGGCGGCGGTTGGCCGTTTAACGGTTCATCCTGGTAGGGGAACCGCAGCATCAAGAGAGTTCCGCGCCGCCCAGATAGATGTCGTCGAACTCGAGCCGCTCGAAGGCAACCTGTTCTGGATCCTCGCCCGCCGCGATGACAAGCATGTCTAAGTCGACGAGGTCTTCGCTGCCGGCGATAATGCGTCGGCCATCCAGGCTGAAAGCCACCCATTTCCCACGGTACTTCGCCAACTCGGCGAGTCCGACTTGAGCGCGGTTCTCCCGATAGACTTGGGAATTCACGTCGGATCTCCTGCCATGCACGATGGATGACGGAAAAAGGAACCTTCCTTCAACTTAGCCAGGTTATCGCGATCCTGTCAATCGGCGGCGCGGGTAGTGTCCTAATTTCAGTATCGGTATCACTTCCCACGTCTGGTCATACTTCCTCAAATCCATAGTTGGTAAACCGCAATGTCCGGCAGTTCTCGGTCACGTCGCGGACGAGTTTGTCGCTGGCGCCGTCGGGGATCTCGGCGTGGATTTCGAGCGTGATCTCGACATTGGCGTCGACGATGCCGGCGAGGTGCTGCACAACCTCCTCGGCGATTCGGGATGCGTCGCGGCCAAGACGGATCGGGTCGATCCGCACCGAGCCGTGAAAACGGCCAAGTCTCGGCGGCGGCGGAATGGCGATCTCACGGGATTCGGCGGTCGTTGATCGCGACGTCGGGCCGACGGCCCATCCGTGACCTGGAGTCCCCGTTGGCCCTTGCGCGGCCGTGGTTGCCGCACAAGCCTTGGCGGCGGCTTGCAGCCGATCGGCTTCCATCTGGGCCACGGCCACATCGGGCTTGACCAAGACGGTGGCGGCATCGACGAGGACCCGCGTTTGCTGGCCGCCGCGAAGGCCGGTAAACCGGCTGCGAGCTTCATCCCACGCCTCGGCGTAGGCGAAGGTCTCGTCCCGCCAGTTCAGATTGGCGATCCCATCGATAATCGCGGCCAGCAGTACGTCTTCGTCGCGAAGGCGAGGGAGGTAAAGGTAGCGGGGCAGGTCGTCGGCGAGTTGCTTGATGCCAACGTGGTTGCCGCGCCACAAAGGGACGCGGTCGAGCTCGTGCCGCAGGCGCACACCGCCTAGCTCAACCATGAGCAGCTCCGCGTTCTTGAGCTTCTTGGCCGCTCGCACTGTCAGCGAGTCTTGCCCTTGTAGGCGAATCTCCGTCCATTCCAGCGGGCCCTTTGGATCGGATTGGCCGGGCACGATGAGCCACTGGTACGTTTCCGGGATGCGCGCCCCGACGGTCTCGTCGGCGTTTTTCCGTTTCGTGTCGGCCTGCTTCGTCTGGAATTGGTCGAGGTTCAGCGTTTCGCGATCGTCCCAGATGGATTTCCATGCCAAAAATTGCCGAGCGGCCGACTCCAATTCCCGCAAGCGCGTGGCGTCGGCGGCCAGAAAGACGAGCGTGTTCTTGTAATTCCGCGGGCTGGAGCCGCGCGAGTCGAGAATGGCCGCCGCTTCTTTCCGCGCGGGGCTGGCGACGTCCTTGGCCGTGTGGGGGTGCTCAGGGCTTAGGAGCACGAGCCGGGCCTCGCGCTCGTCGGGGATGTCGCCGCCGGCCGCGCACGCATGGACCTTGGCGAAGTCGCCCCGCGAGCGGGCTTCGTCGCGCAGCCGTTTATGCAACTCGTCGTCCACGTCGTCGTCGCTGAGTTGCCCGGCCCGGTCGTCGGCCAGGCGAGTGACGGTCGGTTGCGTCGAGTACCAGTAGCGTTTGCCGTCGATGTAGAGGTACGTGGCACGGTCGGAGAGGCGCCGCAAGGCGTCGCCGAAGGTCGCCACCGCCTCGCCCGGCTGCACGCAGCCGAGTTTTACGCGCCGCTCGTCGATGCCGCGGTTGGCGGCACGCTGAATGGGGGCCGATCCCATATAGATGGTGCGCGCCACGCGGCGGGAGGCGGAATAGCGCCCCAAATTGGGGTTCTCACGGTCGAGGGACAATGGCAGCGAGTTCGAGCCGTCAACGTCCTTCTCAATGACGGGCACCCATTGGTCGTCCATGTAACGCGTCAATTCGAATTGCACGCGCGCGTCGTCGACGGGCACGTTGGCCGGCAGGATCAGCAGGTTGCCGTCTTGCCGCTCCCAGAGCGAATGGATGACGGCCGCCATCAACCGCAACACACCCCGCGTGCGTTGGAACTTGTCGAGTGTCGACCAGTCGTTGTAGAGCCGGTCGAACAACTCGGGGTGGATGGGGTACGCCATCTTGATGCGGCGCTCGTAGTCGGCCTCGCGGCACTCGGTGGGGAACTCCTGTTGCTGCGACCCGTACAATTCCGAGAACGCCCGCGCCACGGCGTCGCGCGCTTTGGCCTGTTCGTTGGTGAGCGGCTGAAACAATCGCCGCCGCACGATCTCGAACCCCTCGTCGGGGCTGGCCGGCCGCCA
>DATLQY010000138.1:0-4993 GCA_035534975.1 Pirellulales bacterium | reverse complement strand
GGAAAAGGGGCGTTTTCCCGGCACCAATCGAGTTTTTTGCGAAAAACCCGAACAAGAGTGAAAGTTGGGGCGGGCTAATCCTCCAAGACATTGTTTCAAAGTATTTAGAGTATAGCGGCACGCTGGTCGGATCGCAGAGGGCTGACATCCCACTCAAGACGGCCGCGCAGAACCCGCCGTATGTCATGTGTCGCTGGATCATGCGCGTCGAGTGAGGCGTTCGTTGGCGTGCAGGCCGATTGCCCTATTAGGTAATCTGGCATACTTGGGCGACGGCGACCTGTTGCCCGCGGCTGGCGGACTGCCGCGGGATGCAATGGTCACTTGATTCGGAAGGAGTCCAAGCGATGATCAAGGCGAAGTCTGCTCGGCGGCACAGCCGACCCGGGTAAATGCGAGGTTACTTAAGCGGGAAAGTACCGCGCGGCGCAACGACGCTATCCATTACGCCCGCAAAATCAAACCCATGGATTCCGAGGACCGACCCATGTCAAGAGTTACCGGCGTATCGAAAAGCGCCAGCAAAATCGCGCGGCGACTGATCGTAGCGGGGGCGGTGGCGACCAATCGCGCGCCGTGCGACCACCGCCGCGGAAAAGCAAAAAAAAGACCCTCTTGATGGCACAAAGAGCGGCATCGTCGGCACGATTGATGAGTTGGTCCGCCGAGTGAAAACCTTGGAAGACGTTCCGCAGGTGCCTCTTGGCGCGATCCTCTCTTATTTTGGCACCGATCTGCCGACGGGCTAAGTAATGTGAAACTTTACTACATGAAGGGTAGCCAGGGGTAAAGATGGCAAGCCAGTTTGCTGCATTTTTGACCAGCGAGGAGCCGCCCCAGGATCTTACCAAAGTCCGTAATAGCGGTAATCCGTCATTACGAACCGAGTTCAACCTGCTTGTCGCGACCGGACGCGACACCAAAACAGGGGAGACAGACGCCGCCGGAAATGAGATCAACCTCGGTGACGCCGAACCGATCAATCCCGTGCCGGCCCACCGCCATACCGTCGAGGGCGGGAACAAAGAAACGCGACCAGTCAATGCCTCGGTGCATTGGATCATTAAGGTCGGTTCGCGCGCGCACGCTCGCGAGCTTGGAGGACGCACCATGAACACCGGATTCGGATCGTCGCGACGTTTCCTATGGCCGTGCATCGTGACACTATTGGCCCTTGCGTACAACGCCGCGCAGGGCGATGAAATCATCGATCGCATCAAGCCGCTTGCGGGCACGACGCAGTATGTTGCCTTCTGCGGAGAAGGCGGCGGTGTCGGCCATGCTTTCGTATTATTCGGCTCGCATGACGAGGAAAAGAAAATTTGCCGAACCGACTTGGCCGTTGGCTTCTGGCCCGATGCACAAAGCAAGGTCGAACGCCTTACGGCCGCTTTTGGCGAAGTCGAAGGCGTGCTTCGCGACGAGATGAAGCGACAGGATTTATCGGCCGGTGCGGCTTGCCGGCTAACCGTCGAGGTCACCGCGGAGCAGATGAAGCTATTGAAGATCCTCGCGGAGGCATATAAGGCCGAGAAGTACCGCCTCAACAGCACTGATTGCGTGACCTTCGTCAGCCACGCGGCGGCGGCAATCGATCTCAAGGTGCCCGACCGCGACAAATTGTTCGCTGAATGGAAGGAGCAATTGAAGAAAGAGGTGAAGAAGGATGTGACAGAGCGACAGGCATTGGACACTTTTCCAGAATTCTTCGTCCGCCGCTTGTCCGACTCGAACGGTGGGCCTCGCGGCGCCGCGAAATAGCGCGGGCCGGTTACTATTTGCGTTGCAGGCGCGCGGAAGCACGATGCGAAATCGACAAAGATTGACGATCACCCCCGAAGTCAGGTGCGCCGCTCGCCATTGCCCGTACCTGGCGGTCATCGTTGAAGCCATCCTGCTGATCGCAGGTTGCGGCGGCGCGGCAGCGGCCGACGTCGCAATTCAGGTTCCGTTCGACAAGCTCAGGCAGTTTCTTCCGGCTGATGGCGACGTAATCGAGGTCTTCAGGAACAAGAACGTCTGGCCGAACGAAGCCGGCGACGACAAAGACGAATGGTTCCAGCTTGGCGTCGGCAAAGATTTGAAAGCAAGGTCGCGCGATCGGACTGCCGAAAACGAGAAGGTCTTCGGTCGAGGTGTTTATGCCGAGAACGGCCGGCTCTATGTCGTTGCCGGGTGGCGCGGACGAAAAAAGGGTGTAGAAGAGCACTTTGACGGCCGGCTCAAGGCCGCTTTCTTCGTGGCCTACGCGGCCGGCCGCTGGGACGTCGCCATCGACCGCGTCGACGTCCAGTGGAATACCGTGCTGCCGTTTAACATCGTCGGCCCAATGGTTGAAGACCAAATCCATCGCTACTCGAGCGCGCTCGCCGACCTCTTGAACGATGCCTTCGTTGAAAAAGTGGGAACGGCCGCCGGCAATCCGGCGCTGGCCGCCATCGGCTTCGATAAACTGTCGGCGTCGCTCATCGACGATAAATTGGTCATCGGCGATCACGTGGTCAAGCCGCTCCTGGCGCTCGGCGACATTAAAGATCGGAAGGGCCATCGGAGCTTGCGCACCGTGCGCGAGATCGCCGAACGCCTGAAAATCGGGATCGTCGATCAGGCGAACCTCGATGCCGGGGCAACGACCGTTAGCTCGTTGATCGAAGTTCAAGACAAGATCGACGGCGCCTCTGACGTACGATTGAACGCTCCCGGCGGCCGCGTGGTATTCAAGGGCAAGATTGACGGAGCTTCGCACGTGGAAGTGAGCGCACCCGGCGGCACCGTTGAGTTCGAGGAAGAGATCAACGGCCGCTCGCACGTCGATATCATCGCCAAGACGGTGGTATTCAAGAAGAAGATCGATTGTGGTGGAAATAACCCGACGATAATTACCATCACGATTTCGCCGGGCGGGTCGATCAGGTTCTCCGAGCTTTATGCGACTTTGCAATGGCGGAAGTCCGCCGGGGCCGACCCACAGCCGGAGATAGTGCGCGGGAAGGTCGCGTACGACGGAAAGGTGGTGCAGTTGCCGTAACGAGCTGCGTGCATGCTTGGCAGCGAACCCTCGGTATCGGTTTAGAAGCCGCTTGGAGTCGCTCTACGGACAGTAATCACCTGGCTGCAGCCGAGGCGGTTGAAGGGGGCGAGGCCGGAGAGACGAGCGTCGAGACGACCGAGGAAGCGGGCAACGCGGCGCCAGCGGGGCGAGAGGTGCTCGTCGTGCAAAAGCGTGCTTGGCAGGAGGTTGGTGACGGTGTGGATGCCCCAGAGACGCTCGATATCGAGGCCGAGCGGGCGAATGACGCGGCGAAGTTCCGATAGCGTGAAGCAGTGAATGGCCAGCTCGGCGAGCGTGCCGTCGCCCGTCGGCAAGGGATAGGAAAGGTCGATGCCGCGGCGAGGGGAGGCTACGAGATTTTTCCACGAATGCCGGAGCGATTGGTCGTAGCCCAAGGGGCCGCCTAGGAGCGAATCGGCCAAGGCCCAGAGCAGGTCGAGGTTCCGACGCTCGCCTTGAGGTGTAACAGCAAACGTGCGATATTGGAACGTGGTGCGGGCAAAACATGGGCATGACGAAACGGCCGTTAAAGCGCCATAAGATGGGAGTCGAGCAACCAGCCATGACCAAGAGCATTCACGCAGTATACGCCGACGGAGTGTTTCGTCCCGTGGAACCAGTCGACTTGCCCGATCAAACGGCTGTGGAGTTCGAGCCGCGAGTGGTAGCCGAAGCGCCCGGCACGGCGCCGCCTCAGATGAGCGAGGGGCTGACGAAGGTCTATGCGATTCTTGGCAGGCGACACAGTTCGGGGTTCACCGACACCGCGGCGCGCCACAATGAGCACCAGCCATGAATGAGGTGTTCCTGGACACGGTGGGAATGATCGCGGTCTGGGACGACACCGACCAATGGCACTCCGCGGCCAAAGCGGCCTATGCCCTGCTTCTCAGCCAAGAAAGACGGCTCGTCACGACGGAGTTGGTGCTTTGCGAGTGCGGCAACGCGTCGGCCCGCCGCTCGTACCGGCAAGATGTCTGCGATCTGCCGACGGCCCTCATTGAGGAAGCGATGTTGATCGAACCGAGCGGCGAGGACGTCGAACTGGCGTGGGCCGCCTACGAGCGTGCGGAGGCGGCGCAGGCCGGCATCGTCGATCATGTTTCCTTCGTGGTCATGCGGCGACTCGGCATCGCCGAAGCGTTCACAAACGACAGTCACTTCGAGGCCGCCGGGTTCAGCGTGCTGTTTTAGCACGACAGCGCACGTTGGCCATTGCCGACCCAGGCCGTCTTTGGCGGGCCGCGACGGGCTAGGAAGCCCGCCCCACGTCTAAAGTGCGCTGTAGTGTTAGGCACCCGCCGGCGCGACGTGTTTTTCGAGCGATAGCACTTGGCTGCAGCCGAGGCGGTTGAAGGGGGCGATGCCGGAGAGGCGAGCGTCGAGCCTGCCTAGGGCGCGTGCGATGCGCCGCCAGCGCAGCGAGAGGCGCTCGTCGTGCAACAGCGTGCTGGGCAAAAGGTTCGTTACGGCGTGAAGGCCCCAGAGGCGCTTGATGCGCACGCCGAGAGCGGCGCAGGCCGCGCGGAGCTCGGAAAGGGTGAAGCAGTGAATGGTCAGGTCGGCGAGCGTGCCGTCGCCGGTCGGCAAGGGGTAGGAAAGGTCGATGCCGCGGCGGGGGGAGGCGAAGATGTTTCGCAGCGATTGCGTGAGCGGCTGCTCGTAGCCGAGCGGCCCGCCCAGGAGCGAGTCGGCCAAGGCCCAGAGCAGGTCGAGGTTCCAACGCTGCTCGACTTCCAATAACAATCGGCCGCCCGGCTTCAGCACACGGGCCATTTCGGCCAGCGCCAGCGGCCAGCCCTTGACGATCAGGCTGAGCGTGCTGCCGACGCAAACGATCGCGTCGAAGGCCGCGTCGGCAAACGGCAATCGCCGCGCGTCGCCGTGGATGAAGTCGATCGCCGCGCCGCGGGCAGCGGCCTTGGCGGCGGCGACCGACAG
>DATLQY010000137.1:0-12285 GCA_035534975.1 Pirellulales bacterium | reverse complement strand
TTATGGCGGCACTTGCGCACATTAGTGAAGCAGCCCTGCCGGAGATCGCTCGAAAGGCGCAGGAAACGAGCGACGCAGTAGCAAAGGCACGCTTCGCAATTGTAGCCTTGCACTTGGGCGACCCGAGGCCCGCCATGGATGCGCTTGCGCTGCATAGCGACCCGATCCATCGTACTACCTTTATCTATACCTACGCCAGTTGGCACGGCGACTTGAGCGAGGCCGCTGCACTACTTCGCACGAACGAAGACTCAGCATTTCGTTCGGGCCTTTGTGCGGCGTTCGGCACAGTTTTCCGCGATTGGAACGTGTCTTTCCGCGATTGGTACATGAGCAGGAACGAGCAGGCGTTCGAAGAGCTGTGGACACTTTACCACGAAGCACCCGACGGCGGCACGCACGCAGCCGCTGGTTGGGCGCTGCGGCAATGGGGGCAGGATTTGCCGGCAATCGCACCAACGCTACGCCCTCCCTCGAACCGCCGCTGGTTTGTGAACGCCCAGGGAATGACGATGGTCGAGGTACCGGCGGGGACGTTCATGATGGGGACGCCGAGGGAAAATGCTGGCTCAGCCCGCGAGGTGACGCTGACCAAGGAGTTTTACCTAGGCGACCGCGAAGTGACCGGCGAGCAATTTCAACGCTTCATACTTGATGCCGATTACCCCGCCGCCGAAAAACCCGAGGGCGGATGGTACCACTTCTCGGCCCCCGATTGCCCGGCGCCACAAGTGAGTTGGTTCGGAGCAGTGTTGTACTGCAACTGGCTTAGCACGCGAGAGGGAAGGAAACCGTGCTATGAGCGGACGCGCGAGAAAGTGAAGCTCAACGAAGACAACAGCGATAAGGAGAACGACGTGTGGCGCTGCGACTTCGCGGCCGATGGGTACAGACTTCCGACCGAGGCCGAGTGGGAGTACGCCTCGCGGGCGGGGAGCTCAACCGATTATTTCTTTGGCACAGATACCGCGCGGTTAGTCGACTACGCCTGGTTCTTGAACAACTCGGAGAATAGGATCCACCCCGTTGGGCTCAAGCTTCCCAGTGCCTTCGGCCTGTTTGATGTTCACGGAAACACCTGGGAATGGTGCTGGGATTGGTCCGGCGAGTACACCCCGGAGGCGGTAAGCGATCCAACCGGCCCCGTCACCGGGTCGGCGCGCGTGGTCCGTGGTGGCGGGTTCGAATGCAGCGCGTTCCTCTGTCGCTGCGCGTTTAGCGAGAATCCGAGTTACCTCTACCACCGCTCCCACGGGTTTCGGGTATTGTGTGGCCGTTAGTGCCGTTCATTTGAGGCCGTGGACAAGCCGGACGAGGCCGCCAAGTGGCGGAAAGTGCTCCAATCGCATGTTGAAGACGCGACAAAATGAACTGACGGCCCGATCGTCCCCGCTCTTTTCCTCGTTTCAACGACTTTCATCCGCGCTATCAGAGCGATCCGTGGTTTGATCGTTCGGCGCGTCCAGCGTTTCTGGTGGGCGGTGCCCACCCTACGATCCTCGTCTTTCAAGCTCCTTGATCAGCACCGCGACGTCGACGCCAAGGGAGGCGGCCTGCGCGAAGCGTCGGCGGGCTTCCTGGCTGTCGCCCTGGCGATCGACTAGGTGGAACGCCCCAATCACGACGGGCGTGTGCCGGTCGTTCTTGTTCAGCGCGCGTTCGGCCAACGCGACCGCCAATGTCGTGGGAATTTCCCGCAAGCTGTACTCGAGGTTCGTACCTTGCATGCGGATGACGATCGTCTCGGTGCTTGAGTCGACCACACTTGCAACCTTGCCGCCGATATCAAACTCCTCCGCGGCGGTCAACCTGGGAAGGGTTTCCTTGACGGCCGCCCAGAAACGCTCGACGCACTGCGCCAGCAGCCGGACGCGCGCAACCTGCGCCCGCAAGTCCACGGTGACCGCCTCGCGCGTCGCCAGGTCAATCTGAATCTTCGCGGCTTCGAGATCGCGCTGGCCGAGGGCCTCGCGCGCCGCGCAAAGGGCCGCCCGCGCGGCTGCTTCCCGTTGTGGCGTCGCCACAGTCGCGGTCTGCGCGTTGCGTTCCACAGATCCATGCTCCATCGCCTCGTCTTTCGCCCCTGTCGGCAGCGCGAACGACGTGTTGATTGTGGCCGGAGCGCGCCTTTTTCCGGTGCCGCGTCCGGTTTGGTTCGCGGCCGCGCGGGGCTGCTTGGCCGTGAGCGGTTCCGCTTGCTCAGGCGTGAAGCGGTCTTTATTCAGGATCACGTAGACGACGAAGGCGACTCCCAGAAGCGTGACGACGATCGCGGCGGGCCATCCGGAGGCGCGGCGGTGACGCGTCCGGCCATACATCCGGTTGCGGACCCGCGTCAGGTCAGGCTCGGGCACGAACAGCGGGGCCGGTTCAGCGGCGATGACCGCGGTGGCCACCGGCAGAGCGGTGGGGATTGGCCAGGGGGCGAAAGTGTGGGGCTGATCCGCCTGGGGCACGTGTTGGTTCGTAGCGCAATGGATAAAGCTCTGGGACATCGGTCAACTCCATTCTCGGGGTCTTCGGCCCGGCTTTTTGGTCCCCGCTGGGCAATCGCCGGTGGTACGTTGGGTTTGGCTCGCAGTGCCGATCGAAGCCACGGTCCTCCGCTTCAATAACGACGAGGCGCGCCGCGTTCGCACGATTCAACGTGCAGGTTCCATAAAGAAAGGCCCCGGCGGCCAGGAACCTGTCGCGAAAATCGGAAAACCGCTTTTTTTTCGATGACCCGCAAAAAGTGTAAAATCGGGGTCGTGGGGCAGGTTTTCAACCTGCCATACCACTTTCGATGGCAGGTTGGAAACCTGCCCCACATTGCCTTTTTTGCGGATTTCGATTTTTTCGCGACAGGGTTGGCCCGGTTTGGGACTTTCCTTACAGGTGGTGAAATGAACGTCCTGGACACCGAGACCGATGCCGACACGATCGCCAACGCCGCCGACAGGCAGATGGCCCACGTGCGCACGTTCCAGGCCGGGCAGCACTCGGCCAATTCGCAAAAACTGCTCAACGAACTGTCGGCCGCGCGGATCTGCCTGCTCAACGCGGAGAAGAAGGCAGCCTACGACGCCGAGCTCCAGCGGCGGCTTACACCGCCAGCGGATTTGCAACCGGTCGCGCCGCAACCGGCCGAGCCGCAAAACTCCGCGGTTGGGCCCGTCGCGCCGTGGTCGGCGGCTCCTCAAGCGGCGCCGCAGCCAATTCGTACGCCGCAACCTCTGCCGGTCCAGATCGCTTGGCCTTCCGCGTCTCGCCCGACGATGGCCGCGCCCGTCCAAGTCCGGGTGCCTTCAGTGCTCGAGCCGCGCGTGGTGATCGTCAAGCGTGGAACGAAGCGGCGGAGAGCATCCGGCTGGCCGATGGCCATTGTCGCGGTGGTGTTTGGCGTCGTCTTCGTCGTCGGCGTGATTTGGACGCACCCGCGTCCCAAGGAGCGACCTGTGCGGGCAGGCGTTCCGAACCCTCCTCAGCATGGCGAGGCATCGCGCATCGACCGCGTTACGGCCAGCCCAGTCGACCTGCTCAAATTGATCGATCCCGATCGCGATGCCATTCGCGGCACGTGGCAGTTCAAGGATGGGCAACTCGTGATGCCCGATGTCGCCGGAGCCCGGCTGGAAATTCGACACCAAGTGCCTGAAGAGTACACACTGACCGCGGTGGTCGAGTGCGTCAGCCATAAAGACGCTCTCGTGATTGGGCTCGTGGTCGGCGACTGGCCAACGATGGTGGTCGTAGACGGCTGGGGAACGCGTGTCAGTGGACTGTCAGTGGTCGACGGCCGGCTCACGGATGCGAATGTCACGAAAAACCTCGGTCACTTCCTGCGCGATGGGCCTCGGAACAAGATCGTTTGCAAGGTTCGCAAGACGCAGATCCACGTCACGTGCAATGAGACCGTGATCGTCAATTGGAGCGGCGACGTGGCCCGGCTTTCCCTGGATCCGAACTGGCGCATTCCCAATCCACGACACCTGTTCGTCGGCGCGCACTTTTCACCTTTCCGAGTAAGCGAATTGAGTCTGGTCCCGCTTGAACCTGGCGGCAAGGCCACCGAACTGGCTGATCGGCGTGCCCAAACAGCTGAACCGGTGGTCCCTCCCACGCCGAAGCGGCCGGCAGTACCCGGCTCGAAGGCATTGCAAGTGGCCGAGCAGAAAGTGACCGCGCTCTTTGGCGATGAGGAACGGCAGAGCACAACCGCCGAGGCGCGGCTGGTCTTTGCCCATAAGTTGCTCGACCGGGCTCGCTGGGAGCAAGACGAAACCGCGGTGCGCTACGCTCTCGCACGAAAGGCCCAGGAACTGGCAATCGGCCAGGGCGACGCGGTCACGGCCTGCCGCGCGCTGGAGGCGATCGCTGGAATCTACGACGCGGGCGATCTGCTGGCCGAACGCGCCAAGCTGGTTTCGCAAGCCCTGGCGCAAACCGCCCCCGTCACCGATGAAATGGCCTGGGCGAACGCCCTCTTGGCGATGTCGGTGGCGGACGGCGCGGCCCAGGCGGAGCGGTACGATCTGTCCAAGCGACTCGTCGGCGCCGCCGTCGCGGGCAAAGCCAAGGACCGCGCGCTTGACGACAAACTCCTTGCTTTCAAGAATTCGCTTTTGGAGCGGGAGCGGCGATTCGACGCTTACAACCAGGCGGTGGTGAAGCTGAGACAGGCGCCGGCTGATCGCGATGCCAACCTGGCCGCGGGCCGTTACGAGTTGCTCGTCCAAGGCGATTGGAAATCGGGCCCGGGGCGATGGGCCAAACTGGACGACAAGGCGCTCGGCGAACTGCTGCGGCTCGACGCCGAGGCGTACCGCAAACCCGATGTTCAATTCAGCGCGGCCCGCGCCTGGTGGAACGCCGCCTCGACCGCCGGCGCGGAGTGGAAACGAGATTACCAGCTCCAGGCCAAGTATTGGTGCTCGCGCGCCGTAAGCGCCACGCCGGGCCGGCCGGACGCCACGGGCGCGAAGCCCAACTCCAACGATGCCACATGGATCGACGCGGTCTTGGCGGTGCCGGGCTACCCGCGCGGGCGCCTCCGGCCCGGCCTCGCCACCCAACTCTACAACGGCATCTTCTTTCAGGAGCTGCGCGGTCAGCGGATCGATCGCCATGTCGATTGGGCCTTCGGCGGCGACGGCGCCCCGGACCCCAGGGTGAATGGTGACTGGTATGCTGTTCGCTGGACCGGCTGGTTCAAGCCGCCCATCGCCGGTAACTGGCGCATTGTCATGCATACCGACAACGGCGTGCGGCTCTGGGTGGACGGTAAAATCGTGCTCGACCACTGGACCGCCGAAGTCCAAACCAGATGGGCCGACTTGGCACTCACCGACGATCTCCATTCCGTGCGAATTGAGTACAGCGAGTTCTGGGGCGCCGCATTCGCCGAGTGGTGGTGGGGATTCTTGGAGGCGGGTGAACGCGGCCGGCAGCCCGTGCCGTCGGAATCACTGGTTTACGATCCACGATCTCCCTTCGAATACCCGACGATGGCGGGACCGCGCATCATCGGACCTCGCCCGAAGACGCAGTTCTTGTCGGAGTTGACGGAGCAAAACGTCTTCGTCGTGAACGAATGGTTCCGCAAAGGCCAATACATGGACCTCAAGCCGATCAGCGTGGGCGGGAAACCATCGCCGCACGGCCTGCTGATCCATCCGCACGATGGGATTTCCAGCGCGAGCTGGGATCTGGGCAATCGGGCGGAAGAGTTCACCTGCGAGGTCGGCGTCGCCGATGCCGCCCGGCCATATCAGCGGACCGCGGTCGTGTTCGAGGCGCTCGGCGACGGCCGGCTCCTCTGGAGATCGCCGCCCATTCTGAAGGAGCAAACCGCGCCGTGCCACCTGACCGCGAAAGATGGCATCGCAAAGGTGCGCATGTTGGAGCTACGGGTCGTGTGCCCTGGCGACAACGCCTGGGCACACGCGATTTGGATCGAGCCGCGCGTGACGTGGAAAACCAAGCCGTAGGGTGGGCACTGCCCACAAGCATCTCGATTCAACAGGTAGCGGAATTCGTGAGAATTCCGACCCATAGTGAACAAATCGGAACTCTCACGAGTTTCGCTACGGAAGTGTTTGGAAGGTTAGAGACCTGCCGCACGGTCGGAACTCTCACGCTTTTCCGCTACGGTTCGCTTGCCGAGGACCCAATCCGTAGGGTACAAAAGATGGAGTGGATCGGAGTGCCGGCCCCACGGTAGTCCCGACGCGTAGCGGAATTCGTAAGAATTCCAAACGGTGGAGCCGAACGGTCGGAGCGCTCACGCATTTCCGCTACGGTTCGCTTGCCGACGAGCCGATCCGAAGTGCCCGCCTTCCATGATGGGTTCGAGCATGAGTAAGCTACTTCGTAGCGTTCTTCTCGTTTCCTTGGCCTGCCAGCTTCTCGTGGCCCAGCCCGGTGCGTCGGCGGCGGGCAAGGCGAAGGGGGGCAAACGCAAATTGTACCCGACGGCGCCGCCGCCTAAATGGAACGAAAAGGTCGTGGGCGCGTTTTTCACCGACGCCCGCGACAAACTCGGGCCCGGCCAGCCGGGCGCGCAGGCCGCGGCCGCCGGACCGGCCGCGGACAGCGATGACGGCGGCGTGGCCGAAGCCACGAAAACCGGCGGCGGGTTCGCCTGGTCGAAGCTGATTTCGGCCGCCACGATCGAAGACCTGGTCAAGGCCCAAGTCGCGCCTTTGGCGGAACAGACCAAGACGCCCAGCGTTTTCAAGGGCGGCGGCAATCATCATGCGCGCGTCAACTTCAGCCTGGTCGCGATGTTGTTCGCCGTGATCCAGCAGTTCGACGGCGACATCCGCTCGAGCTGGAAGAAGGACGCCGTCGGCTTGCGGGCAATGTTTGGCCGGGCGGGGGTCAACTGCAAGGTCGGCACCGACAACTCGTTCAAGGAGGCCAAGACGCGCAGCGAAGAGTTGGCCGAGCTCGTCAAGGGATCCAAAATCGAGGTCCCCAAGGCCGAGCCGGAGTTCAAATGGGCCGAGTTGGTCAACCGTCCCCCCTTGATGACGCGGATGGGAAAGGAAGGCTACAACGTGGCGGCCAAGAATTGGACGTCCGACAAAGGTGAATTCACCAAGAACAAGGACGACCTGTTGAGGGAGGCGCAGCTCTTGGCAGTGATCGGACACGTGATCCAGCACGAAAGCTATGAATTCGGCGACGATGAGGGATACGTCAACCTGGCCAAGGAGCTGGAACAACAGGCGATCGATCTGGCCGAGGCGGTCAAGGCCGGCGACCTCCAGCGCGCCCAGTCGGCCGCGGGGAAAGTCAACAAGGCCTGCAGCGCTTGCCACGAAGGCTACCGCAGCGGCGGTTGAACTGGCCTGGAATCGACCGTCGGTCTTTGCTAGACTCCCCACCCATTTCCAGTGCTGGCTTTCGCCCGGCGGTGCCACTGCGCTAGGTTTTTCAATTCACTGCGGCAAGGAACGTGCGCGATGAACTCGAGAGGCTGGTTGACGTGGTTCGGTGCCGCCCTGGCCTTGACGGCCAGCGGCGCGGTTGCCGCTCCCCCTTGGCAGAAGGTGGCCATTTTCAAGAAGATCGAGTGCGATCCCGACAAGGCCTATCCGCTCACTGAGAACCAAGGCCCCTGGGTGATCATGGCGATCACGTTCTCACCCAAGGAGGACGAAGCCGCGGAGACCGCGAAACAGGTCCATGAGCTGGTCTTCGAGCTGCGGTCACGCTTCAAGATCGAAGCCTACACCTACGAATTCGTGGAGGATCTGAACGTGGGGGTGAAGGTCCTGGGCGTCGATCGCTTCGGCGACCCGCGCCGGCCGAAGTACCGGCACGATCAAGTCCATGAGATTGCCGTCGTCGTCGGCAATTTCTCCGCCGTCGACGATCCCGAGGCGCAGCGAGTCTTGAAGAAGCTCAAGCACGCGAAGCCCGACTGTCTGAACGTCGACAAGCTCGCCAAGCAGGGTAAGCATGACCACCGTTCGTTCGGCCTTTTGCGGCATGTGCAGAGCGAGTTCAACCGCCAGCTCGGCAACGATCAGGCGGACTTTGGGCCGATGGGCCACGCTTTCATCACCACCAACCCGCTTCTGCCCAAGGAGTACTTCGTACCTAAGGGACTCGACGATTTCGTGGCGCGGATGAACGAGCCGGTCGAATTCAGCCTGTTGAAGTGTCCGGGCAAATATACCTGCAAGATCGCCACGTTCGAGGGGGCGGTGCTGATCGAGCAAGACAAGATCCGGCAAGTCGAAGAGGGTGCCAAACGGCTCGCAGGCCGCCTGGAAGCGGCGGCCCTCCAGGCGCACCAGATGACCGTGGCACTGAGGGCCAAGGGGTACGAGGCCTATGAGTTCCACGACCGGAACGCCAGCATGGTCACCGTGGAGAGTTTCGATAGCGTCGGCACGCCGCGGGCCGACGGCCAGATGGAGATGAACCCGAAGCTGCTCAAAATCATCGAGACCTTCAGCGCCGAGAAGAAGATCGTGCCGGGGCGACAGCCGCAAATCGGGACCCCCAAGTCGATCGTCGGTATTCCCTTCGACATCCAGGCCATACCCATCGAAGTTCCCAGCCGGTCGGTGGGCGCACGGTACGCGCAACGTTCCCTCCGTCTGCAGTGAAGGCAGCGCGATGTCCCTGCATCCGTTGCTCGTGGTCGGCACGGCGAACCGCAAGAAGGGACTGGAGCTGACCGAGTTGGTCGCGCCCCTGGGGCTTGAACTGCGTACATTGGCCGACTATCCCGCGGCGATCGCGGTGGATGAAAACGGCGACACATTCGCCGCCAACGCGGCGCTCAAGGCCGGCCAGCAGGCCATGCGCCTAGGCCGTTGGGTGCTGGCCGACGACAGCGGCCTGGCCGTCGATGCGTTGGGCGGCCGGCCAGGCGTATTCTCGGCGCGCTATGCCGGTATGGCGGCCACCGACGAGGAAAACAACCGCAGGCTGTTGGCCGATCTGGCCGACGTTCCCTTGGCGCGCCGCACGGCGCATTACGTCTGCCACGCCACGCTCGCCGATCCCACCGGCGCGGTCCGCGCGGAGGCCGAGGACTATTGCCACGGCCGCATCCTCTTCGCCGACGAGGGGAGCGGCGGCTTCGGCTACGATCCCCTCTTCGAGATCGTCGAGTACCATCGCACTTTCGGCCAGCTCAGCCCGGCCGTCAAAGCCTGCCTCAGCCACCGCGCGCGCGCGGTGCGCAAACTACTGCCGATATTCCGGCACCTGCTGGCGACGGGCCAGTGGGTGTGAGCACGCCGTCAATGAGGCGTCGCTCGTCGATGTTACAAGGCGAGCGACTCGAACTACCAGCCGACGTTTTGATCTGCCAATGACCCAAAGCGCTCGGGTTCACGGCGATTCGTGAATCTGTGAAATCCGCGTAATCTGTGGATCGAAAAGCATGTCCGCCGATCGTTGAAATCATCTTGAAGGACCTCCCTTCTGCACCTTCTGCGTGGCCCACACCGCCAGTTTCTCGCGGAAGATTTTGGCGTTGTGCCGCACGTCGACCGGAAATGAAGGGTGCCACAAGAACGATTCAATCTCCGCCGTCATCGGGTTCTCGCGGGCCAGCGCGCGCAACTCGGCGTACAAGGTTCGCTCGGCCGCCATATTGGCGGGCTGCTTTCCAGTCCGCGGTTCGACGATGATGACGGGCTTCTGGCGGTCGGCTGGGCCGAGACCGACCAGCGCGGAGCGGAAGACGTCGGGGTGGTTGTTGAAGATCGCCTCGCACTGCTCGGTGTAGAGCGGCCCGCGCGGCGTCAAAACCCGGTGCGCAAGC
This sequence comes from Pirellulales bacterium, assembly GCA_035534975.1. Taxonomy (GTDB): domain Bacteria; phylum Planctomycetota; class Planctomycetia; order Pirellulales; family JAICIG01; genus DATKSN01. The sequence continues at coordinate 2,513 of DATLQY010000137.1, read as the reverse complement.
CTCCCGCAATACCAGAATCGCTGGCTTCCGTCGAAATAGCCCACGTCGCCCATGCGGTGCCAGGCCGTGGCGCCGTCGGCGATCTTGGCCCGCGCGTTCCACTCGACGCGTGTGACGTACTCGCAGGTGACGACCGCGCCGCGGACGATCAACTCGCCAATATCGCCACGCGGTAGCTCTTCCGCCTCGGCGATGGAAGGCAGCGGAAGATCGACGGCGCGGATCACACGCCACTCGATCCCGGGAAACCTGCGGCCGACGCAGACGCCGGCCCCCTGGCGCGTGGCGGCCGCGGTGTCGCCAAGCACGTCGGCGGCCGAGATCGACGCGACGGGCAAGGCCTCGGTTGCGCCGTACGGCGTGTGCATTTCGCAGGCCCCGTCCAAACACTCCTTCATCTGCTCCAACACCACGATGGGCACCGGGGCACCGGCCGACAATACCCGCCGCAGTGTCGGCAATCGGGTGCCGCGCTCGACACAATGGGCGCCCACCCGTTGCCAAACGGCCGGCGAGGCGAAGGCCTGCGTAACCCGGCAATCGTGGATCGTCTCGACGATCTTGGCCGGGTCGACCATCGCGGGGTGCGAGGCGTCCATGTCGGGCACGACCGTCGTCACACCCATCGCACAGTTGAACAGGCCGAACAACGGGAAGCCGGCCAGGTCGGTGCCGCCCGGCTCGATGCCGTAGCGATCGCGAATTTCAGTGACTTGGCGGTCGAAATTGCCGTGCCGGTAGAGGACACCCTTGGCCGGGCCCGTACTGCCCGAGGTGAAGATGATCGCGGCCGGGTCTTCGGCCCCGGTCGCCGCAAGTTGCGGGCCACACGGAGCGCGGCGGCGCAGACGGCTGATCGTCGCGCCGCCCCAGAACCAGCGGTGCCCGACCGTGAGGTTAAAGCGCGATCGGCGAAACCGCCGTCGCAGGAGGCTGCGTACCGCATGCACGGCTGCAATGGCGACGAACCCCTCCGGTTTGGCCTCTTCCAGACATCCGACCAGGGCACGAATGCCGATCCCCGGATCGACCAATACCGTCACGGCGCCCGCCTTGAACAGCGCGAAGACCAGCGAGATGAAGTCGAAGCCGGGGTGGACCAAAAGCGCCATTCGCGTGCCCGGCACGACGCCCATTTCGCGCAGCCCCAGTGCGAGAACGTCGCTGTCTTGGTCGAGCTCGCGGAACGAAAAGCCGACGTAGTTCCGCCGGCCGTCGCGGCCGTGGCCTCGCGGCTCGATCACCGCCGTCGCGTGCGGCCGAGCCTGGGCGGCGGCGGCCAATCGCGCGGCGACGTTGACGACGGCGGACATCACTCCGGAAATAGCTTCGTCGAGAGGTAGCGTTCGCCGATATCCGGCAGCACGACCACCACTAGCTTGCCGGCGTTGGCGGGCCGCTTGGCCACCTGAATCGCCGCCCAAGCGGCGGCGCCGGAACTAATGCCGCTCATCAGACCCTCGAGCTTGGCCAGGTTGCGCGCGGTCTCCATGGCGTCGTCGTCGGTCACGAGCACCACGTCGTCGATGATGCCGACGTTCAGCACCTTCGGTATGAAACCGGCGCCGATCCCCTGGATCGTGTGCTTACCCGGCTTGAGCGGCTCGCCGTTGCGAGTTTGCGTGATCACGGGGCTGTTGGTCGGTTCGACGGCGATGATCTGAATGTTCGGCTTGCGCTTCTTGAGCACTTCGCCCACACCGGTGATCGTGCCGCCGGTGCCCACGGCGGAGACGAAGATGTCGATCTTGCCGTCGGTGTCGCTCCAAACTTCCTCGGCCGTGGTCTTGCGGTGAATTTCCGGGTTGGCCGGGTTGTTGAACTGCTGGGGCATGAAGTAGTGCTTGTTCGCCGCGACCAGTTCCTCGGCCTTGCGAACGGCACCGGGCATCCCTTCAGCGGCGGGCGTGAGCACCAGCTCGGCCCCCAGGGCCTTGAGCATCCGCCGGCGTTCGAGGCTCATGCTTTCGGGCATGGTCACCATCAGTTTGTAGCCACGCGCGGCGCAGACGAAGGCCAGGCCGATCCCCGTATTGCCGCTGGTCGGCTCGATGATCACGGTATCGGGCTTGAGCTTGCCGTCGCGCTCGGCGGCGTCGATCATGGCGCGGCCGATGCGATCCTTGACGCTCCAGAGCGGGTTCAAGCTCTCGACCTTGCCCGCCACCGTGGCCACGCAACCCTGCGTGACGCGGCGGAGCTTGACCAGCGGCGTGTTGCCGATGCACTGAGTCACGTTGTCGCGGATGCCGGCGGAAGTTGCCGTAGCCATAGAGGTTCCTTTTCCAGATTTCGAATTACTTTGCCTTTGGCGGGGATTATAGCCCAAGCCGCGGCCGGGGGTCAACGCTCTGGGCGGTCGGGGCATCTCCGGCCGTAGTTGGCTATAGGTAGGAAAAGAGCGGGGACGCCTCGAAAGCGGTTTAGAGTGGAGTTGTTGAATTCCCCCCAAACCCCGTTACAGGAGGTCGTCCCCGTGAGTAAGAGCAAAGCGTATCGTTCGACGGATGTCA
>DATLQY010000136.1:0-4619 GCA_035534975.1 Pirellulales bacterium | reverse complement strand
AAGCCGGCCGACGTGTTGCACAGCGTGGCGACCAAGGCCGACTCGGCGTGCGGCACCACCAGCATCGAGATGGCCGCCAGGAAGAGCGATCCCGCTCCCACGAGCCGGCGGCTCCATTTGCGGTTCGTCGCGCGCTTGATGAGCGCGTCGACGAGCATGCCGCCGAGAAGGCAGCCGGCCGCTCCGCCGATCATCATGGCGGCGGTCAGCCAACCGGCCGATGTGAGCGATTCGGAGCGGGCTTCCTTCAGGTACGTCGGAAACCACTGGAACTGGGTGTAGAACAACGTGGCCGAAGACATCATGATGGCGCCGAGAAGCCACATGTTGGCGCTCGTCAGCACGATCCGCCAGGGGATCGACTCACCAGTCGCGTGTAGGGCCGGCGCCCCTTTTCCAAATGCGATGAGCTCAGCTTCCGCTGCATTGCACCGCGGATGTTCGGCGGGCGAATCACGGAACCACCAGTAAAACGCGGCGGCCCAAACCACGCCGACCGCGCCAAAGACCGCGAACGTCGACCGCCACCCGATCCGTCCGATCAGGTACCCGGCGATGATCGGGGCCGCCGCCGCTCCGAGGAGCGACACCGTGGTAACGGTGCCGCGGGCCTTGCCCAAATCCCGCAGTGGAAACCACTTGGTAATGATCAACGCCACGTTCGGGTACGCGCCCGCTTCCCCGGCGCCGAATAGAAAGCGGACCGAGACCAGCGAGTACACTCCCATCGTCGCGCCGGTGAGGGCCGTGAAAGCCGACCACCAGATGACAACGCGGGTGATCACGCCGCGCGAACCAAACCGGTCGCCCCAATGGCCCGTGGGGACCTCGAAAAGGCAGTAAGCCAGGGCGAAGGCGTTGAATACCCAACTCATTTGCCCTTTGGTCAGCTTCAATTCTTCGCGGATGGATTGCTCGGCCTGGCCAATGCACACCCGGTCGACATACAGCAAAAGCGCCAGCGAAGACAACCAGGCGAGGACCCACCAACGCGCAGAGGTCGGGCGATTGGGCGCGGGAGCGCCGTCGCTGGATACGTCGTCGGATACCATGGCAGCCTCGCAGGGAAGATCAAGCTTGGATCGCACGGATTCTCGTCGATATGGGCGGGAATTCCAAGCGGCCGGGCGACCGATGCTTGAGGGTCGGGTCACGTCGACCGCCTGCGATGACGTTGCAATCGCGCGCCGGCCGGATGATGGATCGAGGCGGTTGTCGCAGGTGCCCCGAAAAACCGCGGACGGTGGTCCCGCAATCCGACTCGAGGCCCTAGATGTTGGCCTTTTGGAAGTACTCGGCCGAGCTCAGGATCTTCACCTCGACGGCGGAAATCGGCCCCCCGGCGCCCAGGTCGTTGATGATGGCGGTCATGCCGACCGAATCGGGCGAGCGATCGAGGAACTGCTCGTACAATTGCGTCGCCACCTCCTGCTGGCGTTCCAGACTGCCGTAGACGGCGCTCACCACCTGTTGCCGGCTGGTCCCTTCGCTCGAAAGCGTATTGAGCCAACGAAGCGTTGCCGCATCGACGGGACGGTTCAGCAGATCCTGGAACAACGCGTTGAAAAACCCGTCATTCGTCCCGCCGCCCCGCACGATGTAGTACTCGTCCGATGAGAGCAGCGCCTCGTCCAATTGCTCGATGGTGCCGTGGGCCAGCATCCCGACGAAGTAATCCATGCCGGCCGCATCGGCGTCGCGGTGCAAATACTGCTGGAACGCCGCCCGCACTTCGTCGCTCAGGTACTCCGGAGTCTGCTCGATACCCAACACGACCTCGGCGCGCGTCGCCCCGCCGCTGAGCATGGTCGTCCAATGGGCGAGGCCTGACGCATCGACCTCTCGTCCCAGCAAGTCGCGATAAAGTTCCGACACCCACCGCTGGTTAGCCGTGCCTTGCGATCCGTCGGGCATGAGCTCTTCATGGATCGTGGCCGTGGCCGGGACGACGGTCGATCCGCCTCCGTTGCCGTCGACTGTCACCTGGAGGCTGTAAATGCCTTCGTGGGCGTAAGTGTGGCTGCCCATCACCGTATACACGCCGTTGGTGACCGTGATCGCGTCGGCCGGCGCGGAACTGCCGTCGCCCCAGTCGATCGTCGCGTCGAATTCGTTGGGCGAGGGCTGGCCGGCGCCGGCGGCGAACGTCGCCAGGGGCGCGAATGAGACGGCGCTTCGTTCGTTGCCGGTCACCGCGACGCCTGCGCCATCGATCGGCACGGCCGCGTCGATGACGTTGAGCGATGTGGTCGAGGAGACGACGGGCGGATTGACGCCGTCGCTCACCTCCACTTGGAGGTTCGCGGTCGAGAACGGTCCGTTGATGCCCAGCGCGTTGAGTTGACCCCAGGTGAGCATCGGGCTGACGCCGGTGACGTCGCCGAACGTGCCGTCGCCGTTGACGTCCCAACTGTAGGTCAACGTGTCGCCGTCGGGGTCGGCGCTGGCCGAGGCGTCGAGGTGCAACGAATCGCCCACGTTGATCTGGTAGGGTCCGCCCGCCTCGGCGGAGGGCGCGGGATTGGTCTGGAAGGCGCCGATGTCGATCAGGTCGCCGGTGCTGAACCGCGGGGCGCCACGCTGGTCGGTGTTCAGACCGGTGGCCGCGGCGGCATTCCCGGTGTGATAGGCCGGGCTGGTCGGGTCGATGGCCATGGTCTGGGTGGGACCACCGTTGGCGGCCAGGGCCGAAAGACCGGGGTCGCTTGAGCTGACGACCGTGCCGGCGAAGCCTGTTTGCTGCATCACGAGGTCGCTTACACCGCTGGTCGTGTTCACGCTGCCGCCGGCCGCCGTGGTGTCGCCGGTGAAGTCGGCCTCGGTGGTGTCAACCATGTTGTCGGCGACGATCGTGTTGTTCAAGGTCAGGGTGGCGGTTTGGCCGTCGCCCAGGTTCTCGATGCCGCCGGCGCCGGCGTCGGCCGTATTGTTCGCGACCGTGCTGTTGAGCACGGTGACGGTGCCGTTGTGGTTGAACAATGCGCCGCCGAGACCTCCGCCGTTGGTAGCGTCACTCGAAAGAAAGACCGACGAGCCGGCTTGGCCCCCCGCGGCCGAATTGCCGGCGAACGTGCTGTCGGTGACGGTCACGGTGCCACCTTCGTTGAAGACGGCGCCGCCCAGTCCCGCGCCGCCGCCGCCACCGCCTGCGATTTCGAATCCGTCGCCGGCGCCGCCCGCGCCGGCGCCAAAGCCGGCGCTCGCGTGCGCCCTGACGTGGAAGTTAAACGTCGAACCCTCGCCGCCGCCGCCGCCGCCGAACCCACCCTGTCCACCCAAGCCGGGATTCGTTGGACGCTCGCCGCCACCGCCGCCGCCGCCGCCGCCGGCGAATCCACCCGTCCCACCATTGCCCATCGTTGTGCCGGCGCTGGTACCACTCGCGCCGCCATTGGGACCGCCGCCGGCCCCGCCAATTGCGTTATTCACTATTACGAAGTTGCCGTCACCGCCTGCGCCCCCCAGGGCCGTGTTGCCGGTCAGCGTGTCTTGCGACAGATTCAACGATCCCTGGTTGAATACGGCCCCACCGAGGCCGGCCCCTCCGCCACCAGCGCCACCACCCAGGCCCTCGGTCACGCCCGCCGCTCCGGTGGCCTGGCCATTGGCCAGCGTCAGCGATTCGAGCGTCAGGCTGGCGCCCGCGGCCACGTCGAACAACCGCAGGTTCGATACCGATGAGTCACGATCAATCGTAATTCCGCTGCCGCCGTTGCCGCCGTCGATGGTTAGCTGGTCGCCGTTGTCGATGATCAGAGCGGTGGGCCCCATCGAAGTGTCGCCGACCTGCGAGAGGTCGATCGCGCCCTGCAACCCAGGCGCAAAGACGATCGTGTCGTTGCCGGTGCCGGTGTCGCCCAGGGCCGTGGCGGTTTGGTTTTCCGAGGCGACGATCGCTTGCCGGAGCGTGACCTGTCCCGCGCCGGGCGAGACCGAATCGGAAAGATTGTTGACCGTCAGCGTGGCCAGCATGCTACGGCCTTCGAGGCATTCGAGCGTGTGCCGGCGGCGCGCCGGCCGTATCGACCGCTGTGGACGCCGCTTCCTCCGCGCAAGGAACGAATTCAGGCCGAACAAGGAACGACGCGGCGAAAACATCGACATGGTGGAACCATCCTTCAATCAATATGGCGTGGAGCCCCAGCAGCGCGTCAGGTCATACGACCCGAATCCGCGGCAATTCCCAGGGCGATCGAATAGGTAAGCCTGGATCGAGGTATCAGCCGGTTGCCCCAGGGGATCTCCCCGGCGATCGGCAAAATGAAGCCCGCGACAAAGTCAAGGAACCCTAGCTTGAAAGCAGCGCATCGCCAGCGCGGCCCGCCCTAGTTTTCGGAGGATTTCGACTTGTCGATTCGGCAACGCCGGACGAGTGTGTGACAAAGATGGCACGACCCCTTCCATCGGAAGTGGTTCTTTTGGTTTCATTCGTGCGCCGGAGCGGCGATTGAATGGAACCCGAGCGTCGCCTTCACCTCGCATGTAGTTGGCTATAGGTAGGAAAAGAGCGGGGACGCCTCGAAAGCGGTTTAGAGTGGAGTTGTTGAATTCCCCCCAAACCCCGTTACAGGAGGTCGTCCCCGTGAGTAAGAGCAAAGCGTATCGTTCGACGGATGTCA
>DATLQY010000135.1:0-3932 GCA_035534975.1 Pirellulales bacterium | reverse complement strand
CCTTCCGGCGGTTGGCGCCGGGTGTGCAATTCGTTCCGGTCTACCGGCAGTTGGCCGGCGATTCACTCACGCCGGTGACAGCTTTCAAGAAGATCGACGACGGGTGCTGCGCCTGCTTGTTCGAAAGCGTGATTGGGGGCGAAAAGGTCGGCCGCTACAGTTTCCTCACCGCCGATCCCTTCCTCCTGATCGAGGCCCACGGTAAGCGAGTTTCGATCACGGATCTGTCCGCCAAGTCACCTGCGCCGCGGGAAGAGTTCGACGCGGCCGATCCGCTGGACGAGCTGAAGCGGCGCGTTTCGGCCTTGCGGGCGGCTGTCTTGCCTGAATTGCCCCCGTTTTGCTCAGGCGCCGTCGGTTACGCGGCGTACGACACGGTGCGCTACAGCGAGCACCTGCCTAAGGCCCCGTTCGACGATCGCAAGCTTGCCGATTTGGCTTTCGCCTTCTTCGATCGAATGGTGGTTTTCGACAATGTCCGCAAGACGATGATCGTCGTGGCGATGGCAAGGCCCAGGGACGACGAAATGAACTGGGCCGACGCTTACGCGGACGCCTGTCGCCGCGTCGACGAGCTGGTTTCGCGGTTGGCCGCTCCCGGCGGCGAACCACCGCCGGCCGACATCCATTTTCACGGCGATCCACGGATTGACTGCACCTCGAATTTTCAACAGGCCGATTTCGAGGCGGCGGTCGAAAAGTGCCTTGAATACATCCGCGCCGGCGACATCTTCCAGGTGGTCCTCAGCCAACGGCTGCAAACCACGATTCACGCCCCGCCGTTCGAAATTTACCGCACCCTGCGCGTGGTCAACCCCAGCCCGTTCATGTTTTACCTGCGTACGCCGCAAGCGACGCTGGTCGGCAGCTCGCCCGAAATCTTGGTCGAGGTGGTCGACGGCCGGGTGACCGTGCGGCCCCTGGCCGGCACACGTCCGCGCGGCGCGACCGACGACGACGACAAACGCCTGGAGGTGGAATTGCTGGCCGACCCAAAAGAGCGGGCCGAACATGTGATGCTCGTCGACCTGGGCCGCAACGACGTTGGGCGGGTCGCCCGGTACGGATCGGTGGCTGTCAGCGACGTCATGACCATCGAGCGTTACAGCCACGTGATGCATATCACGTCGAACGTCACCGGCCAACTCGCGCCCGGTCGCGACGCATTCGACGCTCTGCGCGCGTGCCTGCCCGCCGGCACCGTTTCAGGGGCCCCCAAGGTGAGGGCCATGCAGATCATCGACGAGCTTGAGCCCCACCGTCGGGGACCATACGCCGGCGCCGTGGGCTACGTCGATTTCAACGGCAACATGAACACTTGCATCGCTTTGCGGACGATCGTCGTGCAAGGGAACCAGGCATATGTCCAAGCGGGGGCGGGCATCGTCGCCGACAGCGTAGCGGCCAGCGAGTACCAGGAAACGCTGAACAAGGCGCGCGGGCTGTTAAAGGCCATTGAAATCACCGAATCACGGTTGGAGGAGACGGGGCCGCTGCCCACCAACGTAACTGAAGGAACGAAATGAACGAGACGGATGGAAACGTCATTTTAAAGGGGATGTGGGGATGACGAGGGGATGTGGAAATGAGGGATGCAAATGCAAAATGCGAAACGCGAAACGCGAAATTAGAAACGGGGCCACTTCCGTCGATTGCCGGTTTTGCATTTCTCAACTTGCATTTCGCATTGGTCGGCGTCGAACGCGCGCAGTTCACGCCGTAAGAATCTCATTTTTCCTCCCATCCCCATATCCCCTCTTCATCCCCATATCCCCCTTAAATAAACGGTGGTTGGGCGGTTGCGTGGTTGCGTAAGCGGGATTGCCTCCAAGCGACCGAATCGAGTATCCTTCGCGACCCTGGCCGGCGGCGGCGCGAGGAATCGCCGTCGACAAACGGATTCACACGTTGACATCGAACCGAGGGATCTGATTCATGCGTCCGCACCGCACTGGGATCTTGGAAAATGGGTATTGGGGCATGGCATTCTGGGGCGTCGCGATTGTATGCGGCCTGGTCCCGACGGACCGCGCTTGGGGCGACGACTTTCATGTTCAAAGCAAGCTCTTTTATCCTGACAAGGATGAACCCGTCAGCGAATCGACGACGCTGTTTTACGCCGGACGAGTCTACGATTTCCTCTCGGCAGCCGACGAAACGACCGTCTTCGATCCCCAGAACGACGAGTTCAAGCTGCTCGACTCGGGGCGTAAGCTGAAGACCGAAATCACGACCGGCGAAATCGCCCAAAAAATCAATCTGCTGCGTACGGCGGCCCGCGCGCAGGTCCATTTGCCTCTCGCGAAATTCTACATCGACCCGAAGTTCACAGAGTCCCAAAACCAAAACGGCGACGTGCTGCTAACCAGCGCCTACCTGGAATACAAGCTCAAGACCTTCATTCCATCCAACCCCGAAGCATCGCGGCAGTACTGTGCCTTCGCCGATTGGTCGGTTCAGCTTGACGTGATGTTGAATCTCAAGCCGGACTCCAATCCGTCAGATGTGCTGCCGTTTGCCCGTTTGAAAGTCAACGACGTACTTAAGCAGCGGCAAGAACTCCCCCTGGAAGTCGTAAAGACGCTGAAGCCGCAAAAGAAGGGGAAGAAGGAGGTGATCTATCGCTCGGAGCACTCAATCCAGCCGCGGTTGGCGCAGGAAGACCTGCGACGGATCAAGGAGGTCCACGAGCAGTTGCACACCTTCAACTCCGTTAGCTTCGATGAGTACCGCCGGCGCAAGGCCGAGCAGACCCAGAACGCCGTGGCCGATGGGAAGGGGCGTTGAGAGGAGACCCCCGTGGCACGGCGGGCACGGCTCGATTACCATGCAGGTGATCCACGACCCGCCTATTTCCTTCTTATCATGGGGAGCCACACCATGAGCCGACTGTTGGTTTGCTTCGTTCGCCCACTGGCCGCGTTGGGGCTTATCCCCTGCCTCGTCGTCACCGGAGGGGCCGCGGAACTGGAGGTGGTCAAGCATGAGCGGGGCGTGACCGTCAATGCCGATGGCAAACTCTTCACGGAATACCTGATCGCCACCGGGCCCAAGCCGATCCTGTGGCCGATCATTGGCCCCACCGGCGTGCCGATGAGTCGGGCGTTTCCCATGCAGAAAATCGAGGGCGAAAAACAGGACCACCCGCACCAACGGTCGCTGTGGTTTACGCACGGCAACGTCAACGGCATCGACTTTTGGAGCGAGACTGCCACGCACGGCTCGATCGTCCATCAAGAGTTCAGCGAAGTGACTGCCACCTCCGATACGGCCGTGATCTCGACTCGCAACGACTGGCTCGCACCCGACGGCAAGAAACAGTTGGAAGACCGGCGGACGCTCACATTTCGCGCCGGCGACGGCCAGCGCACCATCGACTTCGACATCACGCTCCTGGCCAGCGACGGGCCCGCGACTTTCGGCGATACGAAGGAAGGCACCATGGGTATCCGTGTACCTACCGTGATGGACGTGGATAGCGGCCAGGGAGGACGGATCGTCAACGATCAAGGCCAGACCGATAAGGACACCTGGGGCAAGCCGGCCGCCTGGGTCGATTACTACGGTCCCGTCGGTGGCCAGGTGGTCGGCGTGGCCATCCTGAACCATCCATCGAGCTTCCGGTATCCAACGACCTGGCACGTGCGGACCTATGGCCTGTTCGCCGCCAATCCGTTCGGATGGCACGATTTCCAAGGCTCCGACCAGGTCAACGGTTCGCACACTATTCCCAAGGGCGAATCGATTCACCTGCGATACCGCTTCATCTTCCATCAAGGCGACGAAAAGGCCGCCGGCATCGCCGACGCCTTCGCGGACTACGCGAAGGAAGTCAGACCGTCTCACGATCGGCTGCGCGAAGTACGGAATTAGGACAAAAAGGACCGAAAGGACGAAAACGACGGAGGGCGTCACCGGTCGCTTGTGTCCCT
>DATLQY010000134.1:0-3142 GCA_035534975.1 Pirellulales bacterium | reverse complement strand
CCGCCAGCGCGCCAGGCGTGGTGAGCGCGGGGAGCCGCCACGTCGCCGGCGCGCCGGCGGCGGGCGCCATCGCCGGCCGCGGAATCCAGACGATTTCAAGATCGTCGCCGTCGTCAATCGCATCCTGGAAGCCCGCATCGTTTCGAATCGCCAGAACGAGCTTCGCCCTTGTCGGCGGATTAGAAGGCCAGTCGGCAAGCAGGCGATCGACCATTGGACGCAACCATCGCGGGCGGCGCCCCAAGGCGCGCCCCGCGCGACGTACAAGCGGTTCGCGTCGCCATTGACCGTGCAGAAGCGCCGCCGCGAGACCCAAAGCGAGTGATTTCATCGGTTGCAGCGCCAAGGGTCGGCGGCGTGCTCCAACGAGTCTGGTCACGTGCGAGCCGGTATGCGCGGCAGCGCATGGCCGCTCGCACAAGGCAATCATCGACTGAGGCGATTCCCCGGGGTAACCCCGGAGAGGTGAACGCCGACCGCGACGCGGACGGTTCACCAGCTTGGAGCACGACCGCCGCCCGCAATCAAGCTATGAAAGCGCGCGGGCAATTGTCAAGCGCGTGGCCGCCGGGGTGGTGATGGCGTCTGAGAAAGCGCCGGAAAAAAGTGGGAAGTCGGCACCTCCTCGCCTCGCTGCCAAAGGCAGGGTCCCGATGGCAGCGCGTGTGATCAAGGCCAGGCGTTGGCGGACAGCACAAGGGCGTCAGCCCGCCGTGCAGGTGTCCGCCGAAGCCTGGACTTGGCTTCAGGATTGGTGGAAGGCCGCGAGATCTGATCCGCGGCGGCCGCGCATTCCGAGCGCGGGTACGCGTTGCCCCGCGGTCCGACGTCAAGGGGGCAGGGGCCGCCGCCATCGGTTGGTTCGACGTGGGAACCGAATCGCCTCAACGCGACGGCCTTGCCGCGACAGGCTACTGAGAGTGCGCCGTTCGAATGGCTTGCCACTCTTGCCGTGGATCACGCAGATGACCGACGACGCGAGCGTACTGTAAATCTGAAGATTCGAAATAACCCGGGGCGATCACCAGATAAGCCACCAGGCAGGCCAGACCCGGCGCCCAGGCGCAACGACTGATGGCGGCGCAATAACCGGCCCAAAAAGCTTGGGATGATAGCGGGTTCGCTGGAATACCACCTTTCCGAGCCACTCGCGCTGCCCGGGCTGCGCAGCACGCGCCGACGAGCCCAAAGCCGAGCAAGCCAGTTACAAAGGGGCCGCGGTATCCCAGCCATTGAATCGCGGCCTCCTCCCAGGAATGTCTGGCGACACCGTACTGAACGCCGAGGTTAGTGAACGAATCCAAATCCATCGCCGGCACCCAGCGCTCTGGCGGGAACGTGTCGAATTCATGGGTGCGAGCGCGCAGCCACGCCAAGACGGCGAAAAGCACGCTGAAGCAGTACGTCAATTTGAAGACAGACCGCAACGAAAAGCGAAATCGCCAAAACCAGCAAAACCAAAGCGGCACGCCGAGCGTGACGAGCACGGCAACGGTGCCAATAACCCAAGATTGTGCGCGATTGCTCACGATCTCCGCAGGCCAGGTCCCGAGCACGAAGAACGAGGCTATCGACGCCGTCAACCAACAAGTCACATGGTGCGATAGGCCAAGGCGTTCGATGGAAATCGCCCTTTCATGAAAACCTCTGGCCGCCAGCCAGGCGATCAATCGTCATCACGAGTGTGTACCTCGATCCGATGGGTTCGCCTGCCGACACCGCTTGGCTTAGCAGGTGCATGTTCTGCCGGTGCAGCGCGATCGCCGCGACCTGGTCTCCTGATCGCTTCGCCAGTTCCGCGCGCTCGTTCTGCAAGTGCATTAAATCAGACAGCGGGTAGGCGTACCGCGGCAGCTCATGGATTGCGGAGAGTACGACCTTGTCGTCCGCGCTCAGTGTCGATCGGTCGAGGACCTCGGCAATCGACGGGAGGCCTGCGATTCCGTACGCAAGAAACGCCTTTGCCTGCCCGGCATCGAAGCAAGCTCGTCCCTCCTCGATCAATTGCCCGACCGCCATCTCGTAGCTATCACCGCGTTCGTCATGCACTTCCCGATAGCTCTGGTTCCAAAGATGCGCGGCGGCGAGATAGTCGTAGAGCGCATTCTCCGGGTCGTGCCGGCTCGCCTTGTTGAGTGCCTCGCGCCAATTTGAACTACGTGTGGTGTCGAGTAAACTCCGCGCTCGCCACCATCGAACGTCGTCGGGCTGGAGGCGCGTTGCACGCTCAGCCAGCTCGGCGCACTTCCGCCAGCACCTTGCTGCGAAGATTTCGAATGCTCGGTCGGAGCCCCACGAATGGGACGACCTATCGACAAACGGCAGTAGATCAGATTGGGATGCCTCGACTCGTAGTGGAAATCGTTGGCGAAACGCGCAGAGGCACCAGGCTGCCCCAATGGCCAGATCAGCGCGGTCAGGTTCGGCCTCCACGATTCGATCGAGCTCGGATATCCAGAAATCCGCCTGTTCTACGGCGGAGAGTTCGAAGACCGATGTACGCCGCAAATCAACGGCGCCTCGCGTGGCTTGAAATACATGGTCCGCGAGAATTGTCGAGGAAGTCTCGCTTCGCGCGCCAATCCACAGCAGCCGGCATGCAAGCACCAAGAGTAGCGAACCAGTCAACGTCTTCACGGGACGGCGAAGCAGCCGATGACAAGGTGGGAACTTCATTCGCTCATTATACATACCATGATGATCGCCCCCAAGCCGGTGGACTTGCTTTGCACTTGCAGGGTTGACCCGCTCGCGCAGTGCTCGGCCGGACTGCCATCCCCCTTGACAGTGTGTGCTTTGTAGTGCAAAGTGGCCTCGGCAGCCTTCAACCTAGCTTCTTGGACGATGGATATGAAACTCAAACCAGCCGACACGTGGTGGCTCGTTCTTCCGCTCTATTTGCTAAGTGGACTTCTGCCTGGGCTAGCCGACGCCGCGTTGGGAGAGTGGGTAAATGCGTTGGGATTCAAGCCCGGCATGGCCACCGCGGTAGTCGTCAACTTGCTCTTGCCGGTTCTCGCGATAGGCCTCGGCGCGGCCAACGCGCGCCCTGGCTTCGCGGGGCTTGGCGCCATCGTCATGACGGGAACCTACATTCTTGGTTTGGCCTTCGCGCACCCACAAGCCAATCCTTGGGATGTCG
>DATLQY010000133.1:0-3424 GCA_035534975.1 Pirellulales bacterium | reverse complement strand
CCAGATCCATCTTGGTCCCTTGACCGACTGCCGGGCCGATCCGGCGTTGCTGAAGCAAGTCTGGTTGAACCTGGTCTCCAATGCGATCAAGTACACGGGCAAGCGCGACGTTGGCACGATCGATATCGGCTGCACTGACGGCGACGGGAAGGACGAGCGGCATTATTTCATTCGGGACAACGGTGTGGGTTTCGACATGCGCTATGCCGGCAAGCTGTTTGGTGTCTTTCAGCGCCTGCACCGATCGGAGGAGTATCCGGGCACGGGGGTCGGCCTGGCAATCGTGCAGCGCATCGTCCAACGACATGGTGGCAACGTCTGGGCCGACGCCCTGCCGGAGCAAGGCGCGACCTTTTGCTTTACGCTCGGGGGAGTAACTTCTCCAGTCGATTGACTCCACGGAGGGCCTCTTTGAAGACGACTGTTTTATTGCGCCAAGGCGCAAAGAGAACGTGGCAACTGCCACAAACCGTTGGGTGGCCTAAATTTCAGGGAGGCCTGAATTTCAATTCGTAAACTGGCGCTGGGGAACTCCGAGCGGATCGAGTCACCAGGACCGTTACGTGTGCTGATTTTCGTAGCCTGGTGTTTCCGTCCGCGCCCGATGGAGAACCTGAACCGACCATGTGGGACTTCCTGACACATTTGTTCGATTCGTCCGCCTTCGTGCCGCGTAGCGTCTGCGGTGATTGGTCGCGTGGGCACATCTGGCTCCACAATCTCTCGGACGCCGCCATTTGGCTGGCCTACCTGGCGATCCCTGTGGTGCTCGTCTATTTCGTGCGGCGCCGAAATGACATGCCATTTAAGGGGATGTTCTTGCTTTTCGGCGCGTTCATCGTTTCCTGCGGGTTCACACACTTCATGGAAGTCGTGATGTTCTACAGCCCGCTGTACCGCCTCGCCGGTCTGCTCAAGTTGTTCACGGCGCTCGTCTCGTGGGGCACAATCGTGGCCTTGGTGCGGGTTGTCCCGCGAGCACTGACCTTGCGCAGCCCGGCCGAGCTCGAGCGCGAGGTGCGCGCCCGGACGCAGGCCGAGACGGCCCTGCAAGCGGCGAACGCCGAATTGGATCGGCGGGTGCAAGACGTGACCGCGCGGACCAGGGAGCTTGTGGCGGCGAACGAGGAACTTGAGGCCTTCTCTTATTCGGTATCCCACGACTTGCGGGCGCCGCTGCGCGCGATCGATGGGTTTTCGAGAATCCTCCTGGCCGAATACGCGGCCAACCTGCCGGACGAAGCCAGGGGCTACCTCGACGACGTCCGTTCCAATACCGCGCAGATGGGCCGCCTGGTCGACGACCTGCTCGCCTTCTCGCACCTTGGCCGCCAGCCGATCCGCAAACAGGCCGTCCCACTCGCTGCGATGGTGCGCGAGTGCCTGGACGAACTGCGCGCGGAACAACATGGACGGAACGTGGAGTTCCGCGTCGGCGAGCTGAGCGACTGCAGGGCTGACCCCATGTTGCTCAAACAGGTCTGGATGAACCTGCTCTCCAATGCGCAAAAGTACACCGGCAAGTGCCAAGCGGCCGTCATCGAGATCGGTTGCACCAACGGCGACCGGCCGGGTGAGCGACATTACTTCGTCAAGGACAACGGCGTGGGATTCGACATGCGCTACGCGCACAAGCTGTTCGGAGTCTTCCAGCGGCTGCACCGAGCGGATGAATATCCAGGCACGGGGGTCGGGCTGGCCATTGTCCAGCGTATCGTCCAACGGCATGGCGGGCGAGTATGGGCCGATGCCCAGCCGGAACAGGGGGCTGCGTTCTATTTCACGCTCGAAAACGAAGGAGCTTCGCATGAGTGAACACTGTGTCGAGATCCTGCTGGTCGAAGACAACCCGAACGATGTCAAGCTGGCGAAGCACGCCTTCAAGATCAACAACTTCATCAACCAGCTCCATGTCGTCCGCGACGGGGCCGAAGCGCTGGAGTTCATCTTTTGCACCGACCGCTACGCCCAGCGCAAGATCGTCAACGGTCCCAAGGTCGTGCTGCTCGACCTCAAGCTGCCCAAGGTCGACGGCATCGAAGTGCTCAGGCGGATCAAGGCCGACCCGCGCACGTGTTCGCTCCCGGTCGTCATCATGACGTCTTCCAAGGAGGATCGCGACATCGTGGAAAGCTATCAACTCGGCGTCAACAGTTACATCGTCAAGCCGCTCGACTTCGACCAGTTCACTGAAGTCGTCCGGCAACTCGGTTATTATTGGCTGTTGCTCAACCAGCCGCCCGTGATGGCCATCAACGCGTGAGCGGCCCACGAGGAATTCGGAACCATGTCCGCTCTGCGAATTCTGATCGTCGAAGACAACCCGTCTGACGTCCGGTTGGTGCTTCATGCCCTTCGCCAGTCGGGGATCGACCCGGAATGGCGGCAGGTGGAAACGGAGCCCGACTACGTCGCCCAACTGGACTCACAGCCCGATGTCGTCCTGGCGGACTACAACCTACCGCAATTCGACGCTTTGCGCGCTTTGGAGCTGCTCCAACAACGGCAGCCGGGCATTCCGTTCATCATCGTCTCCGGGACCATCGGCGAAGAAGCCGCGGTCGAAGCGATCCGACGGGGCGCGGCGGACTATGTTCTCAAGGACCGGCTCGGGCGCCTGGGGGCGGCCATACGGCAAGCGCTGGAGCAGCGCCGCCTGCGGAATGCGAGCCAAGAGGCCGAGCGGGCGCTGAGCGAGAACCGGGAGCGGACGCGGCTCGTGCTCGAGCAGCAGAACGTCGAACTGCGCCGCAGCAACCAGGAGCTGGACGATTTCGCCTACATCGCCTCGCACGACCTCAAAGAGCCGTTGCGAGGTATCCATAATTACGCTGTTTTCCTGGCCGAGGATTACACCGCCTTGCTCGACGACCACGGGCGGGCGATGCTGCAAACGCTCGAACGTCTGACGCAGCGGATGGAGGCCCTGATCAACTCCCTCTTGGAGACCTCGCGCGTCGGCCGAATCGAGTTTGCCCTCCAGGAGACCAACTTGAACGACGTGCTCGCCGAAGTGCTCGACTCGCTGCGCAACAGCCTGGACGAAGCCAAGGTCGAGGTCCGCACCCCTGGTCCGCTCCCCACGCTGCGGTGCGACCGTGTCCGCGTCGGCGAGGTGTTCCAGAACCTGATCACCAACGCCATCAAGTACAACGACAAACCGCGGAAATGGATCGAGATCGGCGCGCTGCCGGCGCCTCCCTTGCCGGAAGCCGAATCGCGCGCGCCTGCATCGGAGGCCCATCCGGCCGACATCGTGTTCTATGTCCGCGACAACGGTATCGGCATCCGCGAAAAGCAAATCGGCTCGATCTTTCGTATCTTCAAGCGATTGAACGGCCATGAAGAATTCGGCGGAGGGACCGGCGTCGGGCTGACCATCGTCAAGAAGATCGTCGAGCGGCACGGAGGACGGATCTGGGTC
>DATLQY010000132.1:0-5799 GCA_035534975.1 Pirellulales bacterium | reverse complement strand
CTGCCGGGCACGCCGGTGCTCTCGTTCGGCACAGCCGGCTGCAACCTGGGCTGTAAGTTCTGCCAGAACTGGGACATCTCGAAGTCGCGCGAGATCGACACTTTGGCCGACGAGGCGTCGCCCGAGACGATCGCGCGGGCCGCCCGCGAGCTCGGCTGCCGCAGCGTGGCCTACACCTACAACGACCCGGTGATCTTCCACGAATACGCGATCGACGTCGCCAATGCCTGCCGACCACTGGGCATCAAATCGGTGGCGGTCACGGCGGGCGAGGTGTGCGCCGAGCCAAGGGCCGAGTTCTACCGGTTCATGGACGCGGCCAACGTGGACCTGAAAGGTTTCACGGAACACTTCTATCACGAGATTTGCGCCGGCCATTTGCAGCCCGTGCTCGACACGCTGGTTTACCTCAAGCACGAGACGAACGTCTGGCTCGAAATCACGACGCTGTTGATTCCCGGCGAGAACGACTCGGACCACGAGTTGGGCGAGATGACCCGCTGGGTCGTGGAACGGCTCGGACCGGACGTGCCAATGCACTTCACAGCGTTCCACCCCGATTGGCGGATGACCGACAAGCCGCCCACGCCGCCGGCCTCGCTGGCCAACGCCCGGCGGATCGCGATGCATAACGGTGTGCGCTATGCGTACACGGGCAATGTCGACGACCTCAAGGGGGGCAAGACTCTCTGCCATGTCTGCGGCGAGACCTTGATCGGACGCGCCGGGTACTGGGTTTCGACCTGGAACCTGAGGGACGATGCCGTTTGCCGGCGGTGCTTGACGCGTTGCGCGGGAGTCTTCGAGGCGGCTCCGGGAAGGTGGGGGCGCAAGCGGCGGCCGGTGCGCCTGCGGGAATTCGCCGCGCAACACAAACAGGATTAGGGCTGAATGTCTTTCCCAACGTAAGCGACTTATTGACTGCCAGGGCGGGGCGTGAACCGACGGCCGCCGATTCGGTCGATGTGGATCCGATAGAAGACAGGCACCAGCGGTTGCACGGGATTGCGGTGGGTGCCGGAAGCACAACCGGGCTCCCACCATTGTGCGTACTGTTGAAGCAGCGAGTGTGCGTGTTGCAGCTCTCCCCCGTCGTCTCGGGGCTGATCTCGCAGAGGCAGGGGACGATGGTGATTCCATCGGTCTTTATCCTGTTGCGTATCCAGTAACTCCTCGAAACTCCCAAAGATGATGATGCTGATCCATTGGGTCTCATCCACGTTTTCATCCAATTCGACGCAGACCAGCGGATTGGAGCGCATCCACTCGACTTTCTGGCCCGGCGTCGTAAAGCCATAAAGATAGAAGTTCTCGTACACAAAATAGATGGGGACGACGTAGGGTTGATTCTCGTGCGCACACGCCAGTCTGCCCATTCGAGTGCGGGTAAGTGTCTTGAGGCATTCGGCTTCCGTCATCTCCTGTATGAACATGAACCTTCTCCTTGTTCGTTTTCCACGTCGCCCCACATACAGCCGAGCATCTTTTGTGCCAGGCGAGGAGCTCGGGTGCTTGCGCGGGTGCGATGATCGTCGGTTGTGCCGCCAAGGCACACTTGGTGTGCGAACTTGCACAGTCAGCCCGGCTTTGCACCGCCTTTCCGCCTTTCCTCGCGCCGACTGACCATGCCTGATGGCGCTAGCCGCCGGTTTCCATTTGGCGCGCCAGTTGCTTTCAAACAAGGCGATCCGGTTTTGACACGGATTCAACGCACACCATCAACCATTTCAGAAAGGATTTGCCATGCGGCCGCCGCAATCGTCAGCCCACCGTCGTTCTGCGGCCAACACGGCCTACCTGCCGATGCACGATGAAATCGTCGCCGCCTGCGCACGCATTCGCGCCGGCTGGGACGAATCGGAACGCCGTAAACGCGCCGCTCTGCCACCGAGACACAACTGGGTCGAACTGGCGACGGTGACACTGGGCGTGCTGGAAGGGCGGCAATAGGACGGTGTTCAAGTCGGGTCAGATGGTCATCGACATCCACAAGCCGAGCGATGGCGGCCGCCTACCCGTTTAGGTGGCTGCCGGCCGAATTTCGAGCCAACCCCCTGCGCCGCCAGCGGCACATACAAGGTGCCTTGCAGGCGCCACTGACGGCCCTCTCGGACGCGTGCCGTTTGTGCCAATCAGACACAGCCTGCGCGCCAATTGGCACACTCCACACAGTCGGCCAAACTCTCTGGCGGCTTTGTTCCGCGTATCGCAACCGTTGATCAGGTGGCACGGGGATTGCACGAAGGGCGGCATTACGATCGCAACGGCTTCCGCCTCTTGCCGGTTAGCGATTATGGGACCCATCCTCTGCGTGGACGACGACCCCGATACTTGTGCCTCTCTATCCGACGTCCTCACCGACCTCGGCTATCGAGTCGACGTCGCTTACGACGGTCGCAGCGCCCTGCAACTTGTCGGCGAGAATGGGTACGCGATGGCCCTGCTCGACTACCAGATGCCTGGCATGGATGGGTTGGAGCACTACCGCCGCATTGGACAAATCCGGCCTGCCCTGGTCGGGGTCTTCGTGACAGCTTTTACCACCAGCGGCGTCAGTCAAGCAGCGCTGAAAATGGGGCTGCGTTCTGTTCTTTCGAAGCCGATCAACTTCGGCGAACTGATTCCGCTCATTGAGGAAGTCATCGGTAAACCCGAAGGATCGTGACGAACGCTTTGGGGTAGTGGCACGTATTTTGCACCCTCCTGCTCCAACCGGCGAGTTGCCTGACTCGCTATGCGACCCCACGACACCAGGGAGCACGCGGGAGGCGTTTCACCATGCCCTACTATGAGTACAAGTGCAACAAGTGCGGTACGGCGTTTACCATTGTCCAAAGCTTCAACGAGCACGAACGGCCGCAGCATCCCAAGTGCCCGGGCTGCGGCAGCAAGGACGTGACACGAATTCTCAGCCCGGTCTTCGTCCATACGGCGAAGAAGTCGTGACCGACTGCCCGTGATGATCGCGAAATGTACCAGCGTCTGCGGCTTCCCGGCATACATAAGCCGCATTCATGACGTGCCTTCGCGGACGACGAATGGAAATGAACGCCGCCGTCAGGCGCACGGCAAGCTCGTCAAACAAGCGCGCTCCGCGGTCTGGCTCGGCAAGCGGCAACATCATGCAGGAGCCCTCTGCTGACAGCGTTTGGCCAAAAACTCCTCGACGGCTTGTTTGTGTTCAGGCGGAACAGGCAATGCCCCTTGGAACCAGGAAAGCGGACCTTTCGCTCGCATCAGCAATGTCGAGTCACTCGCCCAGTGAAACGAGCCAATCTTGCCCCATTTCAGCAGACTCCAATATTGCCAGATCCCGTTCTCCCGGATTTGAAGCCGACCTGTTGCCATGATGAGCCAGTACACCGCGAAGGTAATGCCAAAAACCGTCCCACCGATAACGAACACTCTTGACACGGGCCACGACGCTACCAATCCGCCCGTTAGCCCCAGGAACAGGAAGAGGATGATGCTGCATGACCAGGTTGAGCAAAAACCGCGCCAAGTTAATGGATTACCGAAAGCGTGTCGTGCATCGGACCCATTAGTGCTCGGCTGCCTGGTCCGGCCGTTCGACTGCGTCCGGCCGTTCGACCAGGTCCGGCCGCGGCGGCGGGGGTGCGTTCTCCCCGGAATCGGCGGGCGGGTCAAAGCCGCGGTCCCAAAGCCGCCCCGCGCGAAACCACTGCGGATCTCAGGTGTTTGCTCGTTGGGTGCGTCCAAGCGACCGTCGAAATGTCTCATTTCCAGCCACGTTTCCGACACGACCACGCCAAACCCGATACAATCCAAATCGAGTTGCTTTACAGCGTCAACGTCGCGCGTCAAGCTCGGCGACGTGCGCGGCGTCGAGGAATTTGTCGACCGCGTCCAAATCGTCGCTCCTGTTCGGAAGTAGGAACCCGTTTTACGGCGGTGCTTGGGTCGGCTGCCACGGTTACCACCGGTGCCATCGCCACATCGTGGCACAACAGGTAGGGAATCAGCCGCACGATGACCTCGGGGGAGTTCATGTACCTCCTCCAGACATGGGCGCCGCCTAGCCAGGGCGTCAGCGCGGTTTCGCGAACCTTGGATTGTTGGTCGCCCAGTTCGCTCTTGCGCGGAAGCCCCGTCATTCCCAACAGTGACGCGCGCGCGGAGGTCATCCGCGCAAAACGTCGCAACGTGCGATCGCGTGGGTTGATGGTGATCAACATGCGATCGACCTGCGCCAGTGCCTGGCCGTGCGGGCCGCCGGGCAGCAGCATCGTGCCGTCCATCGCCGGCGCGATTAACGCCGCCTGCATCGGCCGGGGCCCGGGGTGCAACCGCGCGGGCAGGGTCTGCCCCGCGACCTGCCCACACGCCAACCCCGTCAGAGCCGCCGTCACCGTGCGTGCGCCGAGGCTGTGGCCGGCAAGGCTGAGCGGTACGAGCGGATCGATACGATCGATCAGCCAGGCAAGATAGTAACCTTGTGCTTCGCTCCAACCGGCCTTCAAACGAACGTTTTCTGCCAGCCTCATGCCGCGGATGTGCTCCGTCGGCCACGACCAGAGCACCAAGCGGTAGGCCGGCACGCGAACGCCGATCGCCTCCGCCAGCAGGTCAGCGTTAGTGATCGCCTGACCGTAATCGAGCGCGTTGCCATGCACGAGGAACAAGGTCGGCAACGATCGATCGACCCCGGCCAGGAAATCGTCGCGCGTCCGCGCGGCAAACGTGCCGTTGGCAACACGTCGGGAGTAGCGGATCCGTTCGATACCGCGCTCAAGTTGCCGCGACGTCGGGGTGAAGCGGGTGTTGACCATCCAAAACTCTTGCAGGCCGCACCCGCGTGCCGGGGTCGAGGCATGGGCGACCGAGGCGGGCGCCGGCGCGCCCTCCACGGTCGGCTCGGCCGCGGCGGCCAGAACGGCAAGCGGCCAGAATGCCGCGAACCGCGCGAGGCAAGTGCGGCCTCTGGGTAACTTTAGCAAAGCTCGTCCTCATGGCTGCGGTCGCTCGCGCACGATCAGCACGGAGCAATGAGCGTGCGAAAGAATTGTATCGGAAGTGCTTCCCATCAGTAAGCGATCGATGACGCTTCGGTTCTTGGCGCCGACGACGACGAGGTCGATAGCCTCCTTTTCGACCGTTTCGAGAATTCTCTCGGCGGGCTGCCCTTCGGTAACGATGGGCTCGGAGTGTCGGAACGGTTGCGGCAATTGACCGGAAAACTCGATCAGATCGTCGCGTCGGCGGCGTGCCTCGACCTGATGCTCTTTGGCCCAGGTCGCAGCCAAGGCTTCGGCGTCAGAATCCCACGGATGCCGCGCCAGCCAATCGGAATACTCGGGATCCAAATACGGCGTGACCACCGTCATCACTCGCCCTGTTGTCTGTTCAGGCCAGGTGAGTTGCTTGAGAAAGGGGGCCGTCTGGCGGCTGTCGGCCAAACCATCGAAGGCAACCAGAACTCGCAACGGTCCCGGTTGCGTCTCGCCGTCGGAGCGTACCACCAGCACCGGCGCGGAGGCCGCGTGGGCCACCGATTTGGCGACGCTTCCCAGGAAACGCATGCCGAAGCCGCCCTTACGTCGGGCCCGCGCCCCCACGACGATCAATTCCGCAAGCCAGCCGTCGGCAGCCAATACGATCCCTTGGCGCGGATCTCTCGTACCCACGATGGTGTGGACGGTCGCCCGCAGCGCTTCGGGCAACAAAGCCCGGCCCTCGTCGACCACGGCGTCGGTCAACGCGGCGCGCGCTCGCTGGACGATCTCGGGATTGGCGCCGGCACCGGTGGGGAGCCGGATCTGCGGCGGAGAGTAGTACAGC
>DATLQY010000131.1:0-4293 GCA_035534975.1 Pirellulales bacterium | reverse complement strand
GTGATAAAGGCCAGGCGTTGGCGGACAGCACAAGGGCGTCAGCCCGCCGTGCAGGTGTCCGCCGAAGCCTGGACTTGGCTTCAGGATTGGTGGAAGGCCGCGAGATCTGGGCCGCGGCGGCCGCGCATGCCGAGCGCGGGTGCACGTTGCCCCGCGGACCGACGTCGAGGGGGCAGCGGCCGCCGCCACCGGTTGGTTCGACGTAGGAACCGAGTCGCCTCAACGCGACGGCTTGGCCGCGACAGGCTATTGAGCTCCTTGGTGTATTCAGCCCCGTTCACGGGGCTTGCCAATTGCTTGGCTTAAGCCATCCTGGAAGCCCCGTGAACGGGGCTGGAAGAAATTCAAGTGGGGCGGTTTGCGAACCCGGCGTAAACGCCGGGCCGAATACCGCTGCGCGGAAGCCCCGTGAACGGGGCAAACCGGCATCCGGTCGCTACAAGAGATGTGTAGAACAACGAGGCCTACTCCCCGCCGAACGCCTCGCGCAACATCGCGAGACTCTTGGGCACGGCGGTGTCGGGGTCTTCCTTTCCCTCGAACTCCAGCGAGATGTAACCCCGATATCGGTGCTTGCGGAGCATGGCGGCGATGCGACGATAATCAAGGTCGAGCGTGTACCACTCGCCGCCGCCGTAATAGGTCTTTGCCTGCACCAGTACGGCCCTCGGCGCGAGCCGCTCGAGCCGGTCGTAGGGATCCTCCAGGAAATTGCCCGTGTCAAGCGTAACTTGCAGCCAGGGGGAATCGAGCGTCTCGACGACCCGCAACACGCCCTCGGGCGTGCGGCCGAGTCCCCAGTGGTTTTCCAACCCCAGGACCACGCCGCACTCCTCTGCCCTGGGAAGGCACTTTTCGAACGCGCCGATGACCCAGCCGAAGGCATCGTCGTCGCTGTAGCCCGGCAAACGGGGTTCAATGCCGCGGTTGGCCATCAGCTCGTCGAAGTTCTTGCTGGTGCCCCAACGACCCGTGTTGACGCGGATCGTGGGTATGCCCAGCCGGTAGGCCAGCTCGATGCATTGCAAGGTCTTGTAGACGTTTTCCTGTCGGCGCTCGGCGTCGGGGAAAACGAAGCTCTGGTGCGTGGAGAAGCCGCACAGGTCGAGCCCGAGCGTGAACGCCTGCCGCTTGAGTTGTTGCAGCCGGCCGTTGGATTCGTCGTCGCCCATCTGCACGTGGAGGATTTCGACGCCGTCGAAGCCCATCGCGGCGGCCTTGTCGACGCACGTTTCGATCGGCGTCCGATCGTCGCGGAAGTGCCAAAAGGAATAGGTCGAGACGGCGATCCGGTTGCGTGGCCCCGGCACGCTCGTGGCCGGCGATTCGTCGGCCCGGGCGTTGATCGCCAAGGACACAGTCCCGGCCGCGGCGGCGGCTTGGGCGAGGAATCCGCGGCGTGGAAGGTTCATGGCGCGGTCTTCATGGCCGTTGCGCCGGCCGGCGCGTCCATTGAGGGACCGGCCTGGCGCAAGGCGTCGATGACCTGCTTCTTGGTAATGAGATCCGGCAACACGATGGGCTCTTTCGGCCGACCGGCGGGAAAGATCACGCAAAGGGGAATCGAGGCCCGCTTGAGCGCCTCGAGCATCTTCTCGATCTCGGGCGACGGCTTGCTCCAATCGGCGCGGAGCGGGACGACTTCGTACTTTTCGATCAGGTCATGCACATCATGCGTATTCAAGACGAACGCTTCGTTGACCTGGCAGGTTGCGCACCAGACGGCGGTGAAGTCGACCAGCACCGTCTTGCCGGCCGAGGTGGAGTCCTTGAGCGCCGCAATCGAGAACGGCTTCCAGTCGATGAGCTCCGGCTTGGGGGCTATGAGAACGAACGAGATGAGGCCGGCCAGCGCTGAAACGCCGGCCCCGACGATCCAGGCGCGCACGCGCAGCCGCAAGTCGGCGTAGAGCGGCGTGCGGCCGATCCACCAGAATGCGAACCACAAGCCGAACAAGAATGCCAGGGATGGGATAAAATAGTCGCGGTCGATGTTGCGGAACAGCCATACGACCGTGCCCAAAAGGACGAACCCCATCATTTGCTTGAAGGTATCCATCCAAGCGCCGGGCTTGGGGAGAAAACGGATCCAGCCGGGAAACACGCCCAGCAGCAAGTATGGGCTCGCCATTCCCAAACCGATGCAACCGAACGTCAGGTAGGTGATCGCCGGGGGTTGAGCCACGGCGAAAGCGAACACCGCGCCAAGAAACGGGCCGCTGCAGGGTGTGGCCAAAACCGTGGTTAGCATGCCCTTGAGAAATGCGCCGGCGAACCCCTCTTGCGCGGCCAAGTCGTTGGCTTTGCCACTCCCTACGAATCCAGGAATGGGAATCTCCCAGACCCCGAGAAAGCTTAGGGCCATCACGAAGATGAGCGACGTGATTGCCACGTTGAATTCCAGCGAAGTAAAGTGCTGCCCCCATTTGAACTGTGTGTTCCAAAACAGCCGAAACAGGACCGGTAACGTGGCAAGCGCCATGAATACGGCCAAAATGCCCAACGAATACCATACGTTCAACAAAAGCACCCGCCGACGATCCTGTCCGCCTTGCTCGACGAAGGACATGACCTTCAGGCCGATCACCGGCAAAACACAGGGCATCAGATTCAAGATCAGCCCACCTGCCAATGCGGCGGCCAGAGTGGCCCAGAGTGATGCGTGCCCCTCGGCGACAGCAACCGGCGCCGATCTGGCGCCATCCCGTGCCGGAGCGGGCGACTTGGGAGAAACCTCGTCACCGCCCAGCGCAGTCGTGGCGTCGTCGTAGCTTCGCTTGCCGGTGAACGTGACGGGCAACCGGCCTTCGACGACCTCACGGCCAACGGTCACGGTTGCCTCGAAGCCGACGGCGGTAGGCTGCAAGCAGGAACCCGGACGTCCATCAGCGGTTTTGTTGCACGTTTGGTAGCCGATGATCCCAATCAAGTCGAATTTGCCCAGTTTGGCATCTTTGGGCACGGTCAACTCGGTGGTCCACGTCACAGGCTCGTCGTAGTAAGCCAATGTGCCATCCTCGTCGTCGATAGGCGCCAAGTCGGCTTTGGGCGTCGTCGCGACGAGTCCAGATTCCTTGCTGACGACGATCAATGTCGGTTTGTTGCCGTTCGCCCGTACGTCGTCTCCGGCTGCATAGATGTGCCAGAAGCCCTCTTGATTTGGTTCGGCCGTCACGACAAGCCGCAGCTTGCCGCCCGGCTCGACGACCTTGGGTTCGAGATAGGCGCGGAATGTTACTTGCTTGTCTTTCGTGTATTCACCGATGTCGGCTGCGTCTTCCGCCATCAGGCCTTTGGTCGCGTTGACCCTTCGAGCCGATGGCGCCGCGACTGCCCTTTCACCGGACCGCTGGTTTCCTCCGCTCGCTAAAGAATTCGCTTTTCGAGCCGATGGCGTCACGGTCGCCAATGTGGCCTTGAACGGAAAGTCCATGGGCGGATTGCAATGCTGGGCGTTGCAAGCCTGCGCATAGACCTTGCCCGCAATCGCCAGTTTGGCGGGGTCAACCCCCTCGGCCAAATGGATCGGCGCGGTCCAGATGACCGTGCCTTCGTGCTCCTCCAAGTTGACCCCTGGGAAAGCAATCGTGTCCAGGTGCATGGCCGGAGGTTCGGTCGGCATGAAATCGCCCGTCAGCTCGAATCCGTTGTTCGCTGCGAGCTTGATCTTAGTGCGAATTGGACCGCCGTCGGCCTGTGTTATGGAATAGATATGGTAGCCCGGCCCCATTTCGGCAGTGATCGAAAGTTTGCCGGTCCGGTCGTCGGGATCCACCGTAAACGACGCCGAGACCGTGACCGCCTCTTCATCCGCGCCGGCAGTTGCCGCGGGATCAAGCTTGAGATCTTCCAAAAACTTCTTTTGAGCCCAAAGCGGCGAGAAACCTGCCAGTGCCAGCCAGGCACACGTCGCCACCGTGCAACCGCGCAGTCGTATGCTTCGCATCCGTTTGCATCCTTCGTCAGTAAGCCCTTGGCGGGTAAAGCCGTAAGTCATTGATTTTACGTTGGGCTGGGTCGTGGGGCAATGGATCGTCCCATTCGTCGCTTGTCATTCGGCTTTTGCCCGACCGCCTCCAATCCGAAATCCGAAATCCGAAATCCGAAATTGCCTCACCTCTCCGCCAATCTCACCAACCTCTCCAGGTTCTCGTCGAGCCGTGTCTCGACCGCACCGCGGTCGTCGAACGTCCGTCGGTCGAGATAGATCCATTCGAGCCAATTCATACCCGATAGCAGAACATTGGCTCGGTCGAAAGCGGTCATCAGCAACGCCTCGGCCAGTGAGAGCGG
>DATLQY010000130.1:0-6415 GCA_035534975.1 Pirellulales bacterium | reverse complement strand
TCGGCGTCGAGCTCCTTGAGCGTGACGATCCCCACCGCCTCGCCGCGATCGTTCAAGAGCGGACCGCCTGAATTGCCGTGGTTCACGGCGGCGTCGGTCTGGTAGTACGATTTGCCGCTGAATCGGATACGCGTGGCCGATATCGAACCCTTGTTGAATGAGAGCACGGCCTGGTTCTCGCGGACGTACGGATAACCGATCACGGCCACGCTCGCCCCCAACTCCAGCTTCGTCAGGGAGAGCGGCAGCGGACGCAACTCGCCATAGCCTTCGCGCGCGGCGATCTTCAGCACGGCGAAATCGAGCTCGTCGTCGCCCGCCACATAGACGATCTCCGCCACGAACCAATCGTGATCATCGGGATCGGGCGCTGAAGGGACGCCGACCAAGACCAGCGTCCCCTTGGCCGTTGGGTCGCTGGAGCGGATCACGTGCCGGCTGGTGTAGATCAGGCCGTTGGGAGAAATGAGAAAACCCGAACCCAACGCCGTCTCGCGGCCCGGCGTGATGCGACGGACGAAGACCACGCTCTTGCGGGCCTCAGCCACATTGAACTCGCCGCCAGCCCGCACCGGTGCGAGGCAGATGACGAACAGTAACGCGACGGCGAAGAAATGGTTCGAACGGCGATTGGGCATGGAATTTCCCAGCGAGCGGTGTGGCGCGTGTATCTATTATACAGCGCGGGATGGTGAGGAGTTCTGAGCTAACCCGCGAGTTGCCGCAAGAGCTCACGCGCGGCCGCGGCGGGATCGGCGGCCAATGCGATGGCGCCGCCGACGGCGACACGCGTGAAGCCGGTGGAAAGCACGTCGCGGAGATTGTTATCACCGATGCCGCCGATGGCGAATGCCGGCAGACGAATCTCGGCCGCCACCGCTCGGAGTAAGTCGAGGCCCGTGAGTTGCTCGGGATCGAACGGTTTCGTGCGCGACTCGAACGTGGGACCAACGCCTAGGTAGCTCGCGCCGTCGAGCACGGCCGCTCGGGCCTGGGCAAGCGAGTGCGTCGAGACGCCAATCAACATACCGGGACCGACGATCGCCCGCGCGTCGTGTACCGTCAGCTCGTCCTGCCCGACGTGGACGCCGTCGGCGCCGGCAAGCGCGGCCAGATCGGGCCTGTCGTTCATGATGAATAGCGTTTTGGTCGAACTAGTCAGTTCGCGCAGCCGCCGCGCGCGCGCCAGCAGCTCGCGATCGGCCAGGCGCTTGTCGCGCAATTGGATCGCGCCGACGCCGGCGGCGACCAGCGCGGGGACAAGGGCCTCGAACTCGGCGAGGCTGGAGCGGCCGTCTACGAGCACGTAGAACCGCACGCCCGCCAAACGCTCGGTGCCGTTGCGCGTGGTTTCGACCGCACGCTCGAGCGTGTAGCCGCGGTAACGCAACCGTTTCAGCCCCGTCCCCAACTCCGGGTCGATGACCTTGCCGAATTCCTCAAGGCTGCGGAGCGATTCTTCAAGCCGCTTGAAGTTCGCCGGGATGACGCTGGCCAGGTCGGGCCTGGCACACTCGGAGGCGGTCGTGAGCTCGCAACCGACGTCGGCCTGGGTGTCGCGCGCGGCGAGCAACTCGGCGGGCGGAAGCCGGGCCAGCGTCGAGGTCAGCGCGTGCCGCAACTGCTTCAGCTCGTTGGTCAAGTGCCGGTCGTCGAGTGCGAAGCGGACGTAGTCCTCGACCACGCGCAATCCCTCGCGGGCGCGGTTCGCCTCTGCGTCGAGAATGCGGAGGAGGGAGGAGGGGAAATCTTTTATTGGCTCCGCGCTCCGCGCTCCGCGTTCCGCGCTTGCATCTCCTCCTTTCAACTCGTGTTCCACCGGGGGGCTGACGCCGCTCCGCTCGCCTACTACCGTCTGCTGTTCCACCGGGGGCCTAACTCCGCCCCGCCCACCTGTTTCCGACTCCTCCCAAACATTCCGCCCCGACTCGTATCCGTACAACCGGTGGATCTCGAATTCCAATACGTCGGCGGAAAAACCGCGCTGGACCAACCAGGCTGATAAGTCGTTTTCGGCGGCGACAAGCCCCAAGAGAATGTGCTCCGTTGCGAACACCAGCGGGCGCGGAAACCCGCCCAACCGATCCGCGGCCACAAAGAGCGACATCTCGACATCCGCGGAGAACTGTCCAGCTCGCCCAGGCGATGGCGTTTCGAGTCGTCGAAGACCGGGCCACTGATTTTGGACCAGCTCAGCGGTGATCCCGCGGGCCGCCAGCATGCCCGCGGCGCGCGATTCCTCCTCGGAGAGCAGTCCGAGCAGCAATTCGGGGGGGGCCACACCGTCAGCACCCCCAGGGCCGCACCAAAACGCCGCGGCAGCGAATGCACGCTGGGCCGCGGGGGTCAACTCGAATGTCATTGCACGTTCCATCCTAACTTCAAGGCTGGCACTTAGTTGCCTTGATTCAGCCTAGTTTCGGAGTTAGAATTCCGCAACGATCAATCGACCCCCCGCGCCGGAATAATTGTGTGAAGGAGCGACAAAGCATGCCCGGAGCCGACGCAAACCGTATGCGCTTGGCGACTTGCCTTTGGCCGGGGCTACCGCAATTATGGTTGCGGGGGTCGTGGGCGGGCCTGGGCGTGGCCGTCGGCTTTACCGCCACCTTCAATCTGTTGTTACTGACCACGGTCGTCTGGACCGAATGGCTTGGCGCGACCTGGTTGACCGCCGCCTGGATGGCGACGGCGGTAATTTGGAGCGGTTCGGGGCTGGTTTCCGCGCGATGGTGCGCAAAGCAACGCGCTTTCGACGAAGTTGGTGCGCCACAGGACTTGTTTCCGCGGGCTTTAGGGGAATACTTAAGGGGGAACTGGTACGAGGTCGAAACGCTCTGCCATCAGATGCTGCGGGCCGAGGCACGCGACGTCGATGCACAGTTGCTGTTGGCCTCGACCCTGCGGCATGCCGGACGGCGCGACGAAGCCGGGCTGCGGCTTGATGAACTGGGGCGATTCGAAGCGGCGACGAAGTGGAAATTGGAGATCGAACACGAAATGGCCCGGTTGGCCGAGGCGGCGGACCAGGCGGCGACGACCGACGAACAGGTGGGTGCCCAACAGGGTCCCAAGCAATTGGCCCCCAAGCTATTGGGCGCCGCCTGAGAAAGCGAAACGGAGAGACAGCATGTACGAACGATTTACCGACCGCGCTCGAAAGGTCATGCAACTGGCCAACCAGGAAGCGCAGCGATTCAACCACGAATACATCGGCACCGAGCACGTGCTGCTGGGCCTGATCAAGGAAGGGAGCGGCGTGGCGGCCAACGTGCTCAAGAACCTCGACGTCGACCTGCGTAAAATTCGCCTCGAGGTCGAGAAGCTCGTGCAGAGCGGGCCGGATATGGTCACGATGGGCAAGCTCCCCCAAACGCCCCGGGCCAAGAAGGTCATCGAGTACTCGATGGAGGAAGCCCGCAATTTGAACCACAACTACGTCGGCACGGAGCACATCTTGCTGGGCCTGTTGCGCGAGCAGGAAGGGGTGGCGGCGCAAGTGTTGATGAATCTGGGCCTGAAGCTGGAAGAAGTGCGCGAGGAGGTCCTGAACCTCTTGGGCCACGGCATCGAAGGGGGCGAAGGGGGCGAGCGCAGTCCGGCCGGCGGCGGTGGCGGCGGCGGACAAAGCGAAGGGGGCGGAAAGCAAAGCAAGTCCAAGACGCCGGCCCTGGATAGCTTCGGCCGCGATTTGACCGAGCTCGCCCGCCAAGGCAAGCTCGACCCCGTGATCGGCCGCGAGAAGGAAATCGAACGCGCGATCCAGATACTCTGCCGCCGCACGAAGAACAACCCCGTGTTGTTGGGCGAGGCGGGCGTCGGCAAGACGGCCATTGTCGAGGGCTTCGCCCAGCGCGTCGTCGACGGTGACGTGCCGGAGTTGCTCTCGGACCGCCGCATCGTCGTCTTGGACCTGGCGATGATGGTCGCCGGCACAAAATACCGCGGCCAGTTCGAGGAACGGATCAAAGCGGTGATGAACGAGGTCCGCCGTGCGAAGAACACGATCCTGTTCATCGACGAGTTGCACACGTTGGTCGGCGCCGGCGGGGCCGAGGGAGCGATCGATGCCTCAAACGTGCTCAAGCCGGCACTCGCCCGCGGCGAAATCCAGTGCATCGGCGCCACGACGCTCGACGAATACCGCAAGTACATCGAGAAGGACAGCGCCCTGGATCGCCGCTTTCAACTGGTGATGGTCGAGCCGTCGACCAAGCCGGAAACGGTGGAAATCCTCAAGGGTTTACGCGACCGGTACGAGTCGCACCACCGGGTGCAGATCACCGATGACGCCTTGACGGCGGCCGTCGAGCTGTCGAGCCGCTACATCACCGCCCGCTGCCTGCCTGACAAGGCGATCGACGTCATCGACGAGGCCGGCGCCCGCGTGCGGCTGAAGGCGATGACTCGCCCGCCCGACTTGAAGGAGATCGACGAGCAGGTCGAGCACCTCAACAAGGAGAAGGAAGAGGCGGTGGCCAACCAGGATTTCGAGAAGGCCGCCGCCCTGCGCGACCAGGCCGACAAGCTGAAGAAGAAGAAACAGTCAATCACGCGCGACTGGCGCGAGAAGTCGCGCGAGGCCGACGGCGTGGTCGATGAGGAGGTCATCGCCGAGGTGGTCTCGAAGATGACAGGGATTCCGCTCACCAGGATGACCACCGAGGACTCGCTGCGCCTGATGGAGATGGAAAAGGAGCTTCACAACCGCGTCATCAGCCAGGACGAGGCGATCAAGTCGATTTCGAAAGCGGTACGCCGCAGCCGTAGCGGCCTGAAGGATCCCAAGCGGCCCACCGGCTGCTTCATCTTCGCCGGGCCGACCGGCGTGGGCAAGACGCTCTTGGCCAAGGCCCTGGCCGAGTTCATGTTCGGCGACGAGGACGCGCTGATCCAGATCGACATGAGCGAATACATGGAAAAGCACAACGTCAGCCGCCTGATCGGAGCGCCGCCGGGCTACGTGGGCTTCGAGGAAGGAGGCCAGCTCACCGAGAAGATCCGACGCCGGCCCTACGCCGTGGTGCTGCTCGACGAGATCGAAAAGGCGCACCCCGACGTGTTCAACATGCTGTTGCAGGTCATGGAGGAAGGCCGGCTGACCGACAGCTTCGGCCGCAACGTCGACTTCCGCAACACGATCCTGATCATGACCACCAACGCCGGCGCCGAGGCGATTAAGAATGAGACCAGCATGGTCATGCCCACGCCGCCCAAACGGTTCAGCCTTGACGAGAAGTTCGAGACGGAACTGGAACAGAAGGTGGTTTCGGCCGAGTTGAAGCAGGCGTTCAAGGAGCAGGCCGAGTCGCTCGACGACGGCGACTTGAACGTCGCGGTGGTCGAAATCGGCAAGCAGTGGCGGATCACCCTCAGCGGCAAGAAGCTGGAAACCAAGTACCTGATCACCAAGCACAAGGACGGCGGCTTGCGCGTCAAGAAGGGGGACGACTACTCCTACGAGAGCATGAAGGACCGCGTCACCGAGCGGATCGAGCGCGTGTTCCGGCCCGAGTTCCTCAACCGCATCGACGACCTGGTCGTGTTCCGGCACCTCACTCGCGGCGACCTGAAACGGGTGATCGACATCGAGCTGAAGAAGGTCCGCGAGCGCCTGGCCGATCGCGGCCTGGCGCTGAATTTGACTGACGAGGCCAAGGAGTACCTGATCGAAAAGGGCTCGAATACCGATTTCGGCGCGCGTCCGTTGCGCCGGGCGATCGAGAATTTCGTCGAGGATCCGCTCTCCGAGGAATTGCTCAAGGGCGAGTTCCAAGGCAAGGATACGATCATGGTCGAGGTCAAGAAAGTCGGCGAAGCCAAGCAGCTCGTGTTCGAGGGGATCGTGGCCGCCGAAAGCCACGAGCCGCCCGTCGGGGCGGGGGCGGGGGCTGAGGCGGGAACCAACTAGCCTGGGATGTCCGCGAGTTCAAATTCGATTCCACCAAATTGCCCGGCCGCCGTCCAAGCCCATTGGACGGCGGCCGATTTTGTTTTTGAGGGAAGATTGAATTCCGCTACAGGCGCTCCCTGAACTCCGGCGAATCGGCCGGCCCCGATCGAACACCTCGGAATTCTCACGAATTCCGCGACGAGCGGCGCCTGATTTGCGGCAAAGTCGGCTCTTTGGAGCAGTGCGGCAAGCAAAGCTCGTCTTGCGCGGGCCTTGATCTTAAGCTTGCTCAATGCTGCCACTGCTAGCTTCTTGAACGGCGCCCAGGTTTGGGTTTTCAATGGTTGTTGACAGCAGCCGTTGAAGGAGGCCCAAACCATGTGTGCCACCGTCGATTGTACCACCCGCGCTTCCGAACAAGAATGGCCGGTGCAATCCCGGCGCGGCGTTGCGGAGAAACTTGCTCGCTTCAAGCGACTTGACTCGCCCTGGACTTCCCATCGCCAAATCGCCCGACAAATC
>DATLQY010000129.1:0-5914 GCA_035534975.1 Pirellulales bacterium | reverse complement strand
CTCGTCCATTTCCAGAGAAAGAGACTGGTACTTTCGCCGAATCCGTCCGACAACTGCTGCGTCGTGCATTGCAGAGTCATCGCAGATTACTCACAAATCACCAACACCAAAAATTGTACAAGTTATTTTTGCGCAGGCCCTGAGCATCAGGTTCGAGGGCTTGATGTCGCGGTGGACCATGCCAGCCCGGTGGGCGTATTCCAGCCCCAAAGCCGCTTGCCGCGCCAGCTCGCAGGCGTCGGCGGCGCCCAACCGCCCAGCGCGGCGCGCGACCTCGGAGAGGTCAAGCCCGTCAACGTATTCCATCACCAGGTAGTGCCGGCCATCCGCCTCGCCCGCGTCGTGCGCCGTCACGATGTTCGGATGGGTCAGTTTTCCCACCGCCTTCATCTCGCGCTGAAAGCGCGCGACGGCGTGCTGGTCGCGCATCCGATCGGCGGGCAACAGCTTGACCGCCACCAGCTTCTCCAAGTGCGTGTGCATCGCCTTGTAGACCGTGCCCATCCCGCCCTGGCCAAGCCGAGCCAAGATCTGGTAAACCCCCAGACGCGAAACGACTTCCTCTTCCGGCGGCCTGGCCAGTAAACCGGCGGTGCCGACCACCAAAGGTGGGAATTGTTTGCCAACCGCCGCCGGCATGACGGCAAGAGCCAGCTCGTAGGCACGCTGCAGCTCCGGCTCCTGGAGGTATTCCTCGTCGGTGATCGGTTCCCGTAGCATGGGAAACAGGGCGCCGCAGGTCGCCTCCAGCTCCCGCAGCGTCTCGTTACACGTCGGGCAAAGCTCGGCATGGTCGGCCACCTCATCCGCCCGATCCAGCGGCAGGTTGCCGTGGCAATAGTTCAACAGCTCTTCGCGGCTCAGGCAGTTCGTCGGCATCATGGACGCGACTCCAGGAATGGGCACCTTCTGTCACCTATCAGGTACAACGCGGGTGCGCCACGCGGTTTGGGCAATTGTCACTGGTCATTTGTCATTAGTCATTGGTTGGCAGGCACTTGCGACGATTATTGTTTTTTGGCGGTTGGATGGTTGAGAAATGTGGTGGCTGGTGGCAGAGCCTAAGCGATGCCCCGGCTCGTGGGGCAGGTTTCCAACCTGCCGTACACCTCGCTATGGCAGGTTGGAAACCTGCCCCACGGGCTCTGCCCCAGCCACCATGAATGTCTCATTCTCGAGCGACAACTGACCAATGACAATTGACCAATGACAATTGAATGACCAATAACAACCACTCACTCCAGCCCCTTCAATTCATCCCGCAAACGGGCCAAGACACGGCACTTCGCCTGCCGCACGGCTTTTTCGTTCATGCCCAGGTCGTGGGCGATTTCGGCGGCGGAGTGGCCTTCCACGGCCATCCGCCAAAAGGCCGTCGTGGCCGCCTCGCTGAATTCGCGTCGAAGCTGGGACAGGACTTGGAAAACGAGCAGTTTCTCCTCGCCACCCGCCTCACCGCTTTCGAAAGACGAGTCGGCCGATGGTTCGGCGACGTTGGCGAGCTGATTCTGGATGTCGGTGCCGCCCACCGCTTTCGGCCGGTTTTGCCGGCGGCGGAAGCCATCGCGCGCCTTGTTCCGGGTGATGGTGTAGAGCCAGCCCCGGAACGAATGACCCGGCTGGTCGCTACGCAGTTGGGCGACCTGCCTCGCCACGGCACGGAATACCTCCTGGGCGACGTCGGGCACGTCGCTCTGGGGTACGCCGAGCTGCCGGCACCAGCGATAGATCAAGGGCGTGTAGATCGCCACCAGTTTGTGCCAGGCGTCGGGCGAATTGGCGCGGACGCGTTCGATCAGGCTCGACGACGTCGACTCCGGCGCCAAGGCCCCGCTGCCGGAACTGAAGAGGCCGCCACCAGACATCGGGATCGCCCTGAATTGGTCCCTGATAGAAACCGACCGAGTCTAACATGTCCTGGGTGGGAATTCCAGGAATTCGGGCCGTTCGCCAGTCGGGGCCCGCGGGGTGGCGGGCCCTCGACCTGGAGGAGCTCTCCGCCGCCAAAGTCCACGAGTTCGCATTCAATTACGCGCCGCTTTGGCTCAAAGGGGCCACCGGGTCGCCAGATGTCGCTCCCACTACCCACGAGGCACCGCCCGGCCGTGAGGAAGGAAAGCTCGCTTGATTGCGCGCCAGTTCTCGACTACCTTCGCGAGTGGTTCGTTTCCCCCGGGCTCTCAGGAGCTTTGCCAATGATCGTCGATGTCGACCCCAAGGTGGATTACGCTTTCAAGCACCTATTCGGCCGTGAAGCAACCCGGCCGATCCTGATCGACGTCCTCGACAAAGTCCTGAACCCCGATCCAGGCCACCATATCCTCGAGGTCGAGCTGCTCAATCCCTTCAATCCCAAAGAGGCGCTCGACGACAAGCTCTCGATCCTGGACATCAAGGCCCGCGACCAGGAGGGTCGGCAATTCAATGTCGAAATGCAGATGTCGCCCTTTCCCTATTACGAGAAGCGGATTCTCTACTACTCCTGCAAGCTTCACCAACAACAGCTCCACGAGGGCCAGGATTACCTCGAGCTGAAACCGACGATTTCGATCAGCTTTCTCGACCATGTGTGGTTTCCGCGGGTGCCGGAATACCACCTTCGGTTTCGCCTGTTGGAGGAGTCGCACCGTTTCCCCTTGACGGAGGACTTGGAGTTCCACGTTCTGGAATTGCCAAAGTTCACGAAATCGGCCGCCGAGTTGACGAACGGATTGGACGTTTGGCTTTACTTTTTGCGCAATGCTGCGATGATGGATACGGAATCGCTGCCGACGGCCCTGCGGGAGCCGCTGGTGGTGCGGGCCCTGGAGGAGTTGAAGATGTTGAAGCAAGCCGACCCGGAACGCGAGCGCTACGAAGCGCGCCGCAAAGCTCAATTGGACGATCAGACCCGACTCAAGGTTGCACGACTGGAAGGCCGGCAGGAAGGCCGTGAAGAAGGCCGGCAGGAAGGCCGTGAAGAAGGCCGGCAAGAAGGCCGTGAAGAAGGCCGGCAGGAAGGTCGGATCGAGGAAAAGATCGCCACGCTTCATTTCTTTGAGCGCCTTCTCAATCGGCCCGAGACACCCACCCAGGAATTGGCCGCCCTTCCTCTGGATGAGTTGACTCGACTGGAGGAAGAACTCCAAGAACAGGTCTCGAAACGCGCAAAGCCCAACGGCCAATGAGCTTCCTTTTCAAGCCCTGACATTTGCTCGCGCTCATGGCCGCCGGCACGGCGCAAACCGACCCATGGTGGCGGAATCGGCACCGCCGATCCGAAGCTTGAGCGGCTCTCCCGCCTTCTTCGGCAAAAGGGTCTTGAGGTTCGATTTCACGAACCGGCCCGAGTTCGTCAGTCGGTCATGGACCCGGTCGGTCGCAAATCACGGTCCGCGATCCACGGTCATTCGGCGCCGCGCGCCGAGCCGGTCGGTGTTGTCCGATTGCATCGCGAATTCCGCGGCATTAGGATTAAGACATGCTGTCTGTATGTGTCGGCGGTTGTTTGGCTGGGCCGGCGGTCATTTGACGATCGGAACTCGCAATTCTCGTGAATCCTTCCTTCTTGCACCGGAGTTTGCCATGCGTCCAAGACAAGTTTTGTTGGTGATGGAGCGGCCATCTATACCCTGGGGCTGCAACCAGGAACGGTTCTGCGCGGCAATCTGGTTCATGACGTCGAGCGCAGCGCGAGCACGCAGGGCTCGGCCAACAACGGCCTCTACCTCGACGAAGGCAGCAAGGGCTACCACGTCGAGGGGAATATCGTGTACCACGTCTCGGGCGAGGCGCTGTTTCTCCATCAAAGCCAACTGAACGAGCACACCTGGGGTGAAAACAGTTTCGACATCGCCCCCGGTTCCGCAAACTTTCCGAACGAGGCAGCCGCCAACGCCGGGCTCGACCCGGCCTTCCGATTGACGGAACTCGGTGCCCCGGAGGCACAACGGCAGCGCCGTGGTCGATTTCGACGGCAAGGTGATCGCGATTAATGTTGCAACCTGGTTAGTGGGGACCACGCACCAATCCCGGGAACCGGGAATGATGTACGCGATCCCTGCGGACGTGTTGCGCAAGCTGCTCACTGAGCTCCAGAAGCGATGACCTCTGAGCAGGCCCTGCCACCCACGAAATCGCCCTGGCCGTGCTGCGCCGTCTTGCTACGTCTCCACAAGCGGCCGATATTCGTCGGGGTTCGTGAAGCCGGCCGCCCAGGCGATGGCGTGCCGACAGGTGGTCATCGTACCATGCGGCGTTGCGCCCCTTGATTCGGTACAATGCCGTAAGGGCACACAGCCATTGAAGCTTATGATTCATTTTTTCGCGAACGATCGACGCCGCAGCGGCATCTCCAGCCGGCGAGAATGGCTGCGCATCGGTGGCCTGGCAGGGCTGAATTGGTTGAGCGCCAGCAGACGATCGGCCCAGGCCACGACAGGCAGTGGCACATCGACGGGGGTGCCAGGGTTTGGCAAGGCTCGTTCGATCATCTTGGTCTACACCGCCGGTGGCCAAAGCCAATTGGAGACATGGGACCCCAAGCCCGAAGCTCCGGAAACCGTCCGCGGCGAATTCCGCCCCATCGCCACCTCCGTGCCTGGCACGTTCGTCGGTGAGCACATGCCGAGGCTGGCTCGGCTTGCCGACCGCTATACGATCGTCCGCAGCCTGTCGCACGACGACCTGGCTGACAATCAGCGCACGGACATGGACCACCTTTACCGCCAGGCATTCGAGGTCTTGGCGTCGCCGATTTGCCGGGAAGCGTTTGATCTGTCGGCCGAACCCGACGAAGTGCGTGACCGCTACGGGAGAAATCGACCGGGCCAAGCGTGCCCGTTGGCGCGTAGGCTCGTCGAGGCGGGCGTGCCTCTGGTGACCGTGTTCTGGAATTTCACCATACGTGGTCAGGACAAGACGCCCGCCTCAACCGAAACCTACGGCTGGGACACCCACAACGATATCTTTGAGGCGCTCAAGGTTCATCTGCTGCCGCATTTTGACGTCGGATTCTCGGCGCTTTTGGAGGACCTTGATCAAAGGGGGTTGCTGGACCAAACGCTGGTCGTGTGCATGGGCGAATTCGGCCGTGCGCCACGCATAGCCTTGGAGCCGACATTTGCCGGGCTGACGCCGGGCCGCAAACACTGGCCGAGCGCGTATTCGGCCGTATTGGCTGGAGCGGGCATCACGCGGGGAGCGGTATACGGCGGCACGGATCGATTCGCCGCGCAGCCGCGATCGCGTCGCCTGGGTCCATGGGACATAGCCGCCACAATGTTCTCGGCGCTGGGCGTCAATCCAGCAACCGAATACTTCGATTCGCAAGGCCGTCCCTTGACGGTTTCCGTCGGCCAGCCAATTGCGGGGTTGTACCAATAGCTGAGTGCAGACATGTGCGGACGATTCACTTTACGAACGCCAGCCAGCCAGGTCGCTGAAGCGTTCGGCGTACTGCCCTTCGCCGACCTCCAGCCCCGCTACAACATCGCTCCGAGCCAGCCGGTCGGCGTCGTCCGGCTTTCCAAGAACGATGGCCGGGAGCTAGACTTCGTCAAATGGGGCCTGGTCCCGTCATGGGCCGACGATCCCGCCATCGGCTACAAAATGATCAACGCCAGGAGCGACACGGTCGCGACCAAGCCGAGCTTCCGGAAGGCGTTCAAGGTGCGGCGGTGCCTGGTCGTGGCCGACGGGTTTTACGAATGGCAAAAGACCGACGGCAAGAAGCAGCCGCACTACATTCGGCTCAAGGACGACCGGCCCTTCGCCTTCGCCGGGCTTTGGGAGCATTGGGGCCGGGACGGCGCGGAGTTCGACTCCTGCACGATCATCACGACCGACGCCAACGCCGAGGTCGCGCCGATTCACGGGCGGATGCCAGCCGTGCTCGAAGCGGGCGCGCTCGACCCGTGGCTCGAGCTTGACGGCG
>DATLQY010000128.1:0-14282 GCA_035534975.1 Pirellulales bacterium | reverse complement strand
AAACGGCGCGTGAGCGGGTCAAGCTCGATTTGGAGTTGGCGCGCGGCGTGCAACGCGGCTTCCTGCCGTTACGCCTGCCCGAAGTTCCGGGCTACGAGTTTTTTGCCCACTACGAGGCGGCCTACGAGGTCGGCGGCGATTATTACGATTTTATTCTGTTACCGCAAAGACGCATTGCCGTCCTGTTAGGGGACGTGGCGGGCAAGGGGGTGGTGGCGGCCCTTCTCATGGCCAAACTCAGTGCCGACGCGAGGTTCTGCATGCTGACGGAGCACGATCCCGCGGCCGCCGTTACCAGGCTCAACGCCTTGATGATCCGGTCAGGGATCGCGGACCGGTTTGTGACCTTGGTGGCGGCCGTACTTGACCCCGAGGGCCATACCGTGACTCTGGTCAACGCCGGCCATCCACCTCCCCTGATCTACCACCTTTCCACTCACACGGTGGAAGACGCGCCTGGCAACGAGGCGGCGGGGTTGCCCCTCGGCGTCGTCGAAGGATTCGAGTACCACTCGTTTCAGGTTTCCCTGGCGCCGGGCGACAGCATCCTGGCGTTCACCGATGGCGTCACTGAGGCGATGAACGCCCACGACCTCCAGTTGCAGACGAAAGGGGTGCATGCCGCTGTGCATGGGGAGTCATACTCCACCCGCGCTCTGGGTGAGCGGGTGGTCAAGGTCGTAAAAGAATTCGCCTCCGGTCGCAGCCAGCAGGATGACATTGCATTGGTGGGTCTCGGGAGGACGGGCTGCTGAAGGAAGTCGTCACGGCAAACCGGCCTGCCACAGCAAGGCTGAGTGTCGAAATCAAGCAAGCGCCGCAAGTATTGCACAACCTGGCACGGCGATTGCTCCCCTGGTGTGGATTGGGCCATTTCACATCCTTCTTTCTTTCCAGGAAAGGACCTCAAGCCGCGGAGGATCGAATTCATGAGAACCAGAATGCTGATCGCCGTCGCATGGCGCATTCATTGAGCGGCTCGACTTTAACGCCTCCAATGGCGCTGTAATCGTGGTCGATGAAGGAGCCGGGGAGCAGGACGAAAACTGGGCCGGGAACCGGTAGTGCAGGCACGCCGTTTAATCGAAGAAAGGGAAGATTCATGGGTAACACTGACCTGATCATTTTGATCGTCGTGTTGGTCCTTCTGTTCGGCGGGGGTGGCGGCTATGTCTGGAGCCGCCGACGGTAGGGAAGGCCCGCCGATTGCACCACGGCAATGGACCGACGACATTCAAGGGTTCCGGAATCCGCCGGCGAACCGGGTGGAAGGGGCCGACGGCTTTTGTCGAGAAAGCGCCACGTGACGGAAGACATACTGAAACGGGTCCGCCTACGATTGGATGGCGCTGGTTTTCCAGGCTTACGTCGCGTGCGGGTGAGCACGAACGGAGGAATGATCGTGCTGGGTGGACGACTGACCACGTTTTACGAAAAGCAGATGGCGACGGAGCTGACACGCCACGTCGCCGGTGTCCATGGTGTGGAAAATCATATCGAGGTCGATACTCTGAATTGAGAGACGAAGATGTGGATTCAATGGCTGACGTGCTGGCTCCGTGGCCATCACGATCTGTGCCTGGCCGCCGCCTATGGCAAGATACTTCCCGGAGGACTGGGCAAGGATCTTCATTATTGTGCTCGCTGCGGTCGCGCGGTGTGGACGTCGTCGCCGCCCGCCGGACCGTCGCCGCCGAGGTGGGCCGATACCGGCGAGGCCTGATTGATCGATGGAGCTGAAACCGTTGGTGCCAGGTGTTGAATCGTGGGCGACCAATGACGGCCGGTCGACGGTTGGGGCCGCGTTCGCCCGAGATCCCCCCCGGCAAGGCGCAACTGGAGCGAAGTTGGAATCGCGTCGCACTTTCCGTGATTATTCATCGCGGTACGCGGTTTGCTCCCCGGCAATGTACGACAAGCCGAGTGCAATGGGGCCAAACCTAAAGGAGTAGTCGCCATGTTGGTCCTATCACGGAAAAGCCGGGAATCTGTGGTCGTCGGTGGTTCGGGCGGCTTTGAGCGTCTGCTCAAAGTCACGGTGCTCGATATTCGAGGTAGAATCGTCAAGCTCGGCTTCGAGGTCGACGCCGGCGTGCCCATCCACCGTTCGGAAGTCTGGGAACGCATTTCAACGAACAGGCTCGCAGACTCGCAGCCGGACGGCCCCGTAGCAAATGACGCTAGTTGATGCTCGACGAACGCCTCGTCCATCAATCGGCGCTGGCCTCGTCGTAAGGCGTCTCGCGACGCTTTCTGCCTTCCATCGCCGCCTCCGCCAGGACTTCGGCCGCGACGAAGCCATCTTTTTGCTCCTCCTTGATCGTCGGCGTCGTCAACCGTAGCAACGCCATCGAACGGCCTTGCACCTCGTACTGGGCACCCCCTTTGGTTTCGGAGAGTCGGCTGGGAAAGTGCGCGGTATCCATCAGCGGCTCCCAGAAGGCATCCGCGACGGGGTCGGGTAGCATGAAGAGGATCTTTTCGTGGTGCGCGTTCAGCAGCAAAAGCACCGTATCGCCCTCGATCGGCTCGCCATGATCGTCGATTTCCCCGATCAGTTTCCCTTCCAATCGCAGCCCCAGCCACTTCACGAAGCCCGAGTTCCAGACGTCGTCGGCGACGTCTTTGCCGTCGGTGCCGATCCAGCCGACATCGCCCGAGGACTCTTCGTTCCCTCGAATCGAGCGGCCCTGGAAGAACTTCTGGCGTCGAAACACCGGCTGGGTTTTTCGCAAAGCGACGACTCCCCGCACGAATTCCAGCATCTGCCGCTGTTCGTCGTTCAGATCCCACTGGAGCCACGTCCGCTCGTTGTCCTGGCAATAGCAGTTGTTGTTTCCCCCTTGCGTCTTGCCCAGTTCGTCGCCGGCCAGCAGCATCGGCACTCCTTGGCTCAGAACCAACGTGGCGAGCATGTTTCGTTTCTGGCGCTCGCGAAGCTCCCTGATTCCGGCGTCGTCGGTGGGCCCCTCCGCGCCGCAGTTCCAGCTTTGGTTGTCGTTCGCTCCGTCACGGTTCTCCTCTCCGTTGGCCCCGTTGTGCTTCTCGTTGTAGCTCACCAGGTCATGCAGGTTGAAACCGTCGTGGCAGGTGATGAAGTTGATGCTCGAGTAGGGCCGGCGGCTGCTCCATTCGTAAAGATCGGCGGACCCACAGAGGCGAGTCGCGAATTCCGACAGCGTGCCGCCGTCGCCTTTCCAGAATCGGCGCACGTTGTCCCGGTACCGGCCGTTCCATTCCGACCATTGAGACGGGAAATTGCCGACCTGATAGCCGCCCGAGCCGAGGTCCCACGGTTCGGCGATGAGCTTCACGCCCGCCAGCACCGGGTCTTGGTGCAAGATGTCGAAGAACGCTCCTAACTTGTCGACGTCGTAGAGTTCGCGGGCCAGGGCGCTCGCCAGATCGAAGCGGAACCCATCCACGTGCATTTCGGTGACCCAGTAGCGCAAGCTATCCATGATGAGTTGCAGCACTCGCGGCGACCGCATGTTGAATCCATTGCCGCAGCCCGTGAAATCCATGTAGTACCTCGGGTCTTGCGGCGACAAGCGATAGTAGATCGCGTTGTCGATTCCGCGAAACGACAGCGTCGGCCCCAGTTGGTTTCCTTCGGCCGTATGGTTGTAGACCACGTCGAGCAACACCTCGATCCCGGCGGAGTGCAGCCCGCGGACCATCGTCTTGAACTCTTTGACGGTTTCATCGGCCGACTTCGCGGTGGAGTAATGCTGATCGGGGGCGAAGAACGCCAGC
Organism: Pirellulales bacterium; assembly: GCA_035534975.1. GTDB lineage: Bacteria > Planctomycetota > Planctomycetia > Pirellulales > JAICIG01 > DATKSN01. The sequence goes on along the minus strand of DATLQY010000128.1, from coordinate 10,526 downwards.
GTGTTGTAGCCCCAATAATTGCAGAGCCCCTTTTCGACCAAATGCCGGTCGTCGCTGCGCTGAAAGACGGGGAGCAATTCGACGGCGGTGACTCCCAGACTCTTCAGATGATCGAGGGCCGCAGGCGAAGCAAGCCCGGCATAGGTTCCTCGCTGTTCTTCGGGAAGCTCCGGGTGCAGTTTCGTAAAGCCTTTGACGTGGAGTTCGTAAATCAACGTCTCGTGCCAGGGAGTCCGCGGCGGCCGGTCATCGCCCCACGTGAAGGCCGGATCGATCACGACGGCCAGCGGCGCGGCGTGGGCGTTGTCGCGATCGTCAAATGACAGGTCGGCCCGGGGATCGCCCAATTTGTAGCCCCACATTTCGTCGCACCATCGCACGTCGCGCCCGATACCCTTGGCATAGGGATCGAGCACGATCTTATGGGCGTTGAAGCGGTGCCCGCGCGCCGGCTCGTAGGGACCGTCGACCCGATATCCATACAATTGGCCCGGCCGGACGTCGGGCAGGTAGCAGTGCCACACCAAATCGCGCCGCTCTGAGAGCGTGATGCGTTCCGCCTCCTTGGCGTCTTCGGGCGAATGAAAGAGGCACAAGTCGACTTTGCCGGCGCATTCGGAGAACAGCGCGAAGTTCACACCGTTGCCATCCCATGTCGCGCCCAACGGATACGGTTTGCCAGGCCACACGCGCATCGTGACGTCCTCGCTACAACTCGTTCGTTCCGACGATGATGAATCAAGATCGCACGTGCTTTCTCAATTTGCAACGATTATTTTGATTCCGACCCGTTCAAAGGCCAGGCGTTGGCGGACAGCACAAGGGCGTCAGCCCGCCGTGCAGGTGTCCGCCGAAGCCTGGACTTGGCTTCGGGATTGGTGGAAGGCCGCGAGATCTGGGCCGCGGCGGCCGCGCATGCCGAGCGCGGGTACGCATTGCCCCGCGGACGACGTCGAGGGGGTAGGGGCCGCCGCCACCGGTTGGTTCGACGTAGGAACGGACGCGTCCCAATGGCTAGTCCGCGCCGGCGTCGTTGCAGCGTGCGGGCGGCCCCCTCTCGGGCGCTCCCCAACGGATCGCTGCGGCCTCCTCCCGCATCGCCGTGATCGCAGCAACCGCGGCGCTTACCACCGAGGCGACCGTGGCGGGCCCGTCGCGGACCGACACTCCCACCACCCAGTAGTCGCCGTAAGTCCGGAACCCGCCGAGCAGGTCAAGCAGCGTTTTTACCATCGATTCCTCCTTGAAAAGTGCGAAAAAAATGCGGACCGCCTCACGTCGGCGTGCGGGCGACATCACCAAACTCCTAGAGGTGGACGCGAGCAGACGCGCCAACAAAGTAGCCGACCAAACCGCGCCATGGCCTCGCGGCGACAGCGCCGCCATGCCGGCGATCGGAACGAAAAGGCACCCTAATTCGCCAATGTTCCAACCGTATCCGTTCCGCGACCCAACACGCGGGGCGTAGGGTGGAGAATTAGAACACGTGTACGCCACAGCCGCCGAGACGGCTGCCGGCGGGCGATGGCGGGATGCCTTTTCGTTCCGATCGCCGTGGTCGCCGCCGGAGACGATTTCCCATGGGCGTACGGCTAACGTCGACGTCGCGCGGCTGCACCAAGGAACGTCCGGCACCTTCCCGCCCGCGTGAGTTGGGCGGCGCCATGACGGCAGGCCGCCGAGATAGGCAACGTGACCTTTCAAACGTCGGGAAGCGGGCGATCTGCGGCCGTCAGCGCTCCATTCTCGGCGCGCCCGGATCGAACGAGGTCGTGGATGAATCGCAGCTTGGCGATCACCGGAGGCACGAAGACCTCGGGCACGAAATCGAGCAAGCCCATGCTCCGGCTGAACTCGTTCAATGCGATCCCCAATTGCTGGTAGCACGATACCAACGCTTCCAGCTCCACGCGGAGCGGTTCGCTCTCGCCGTGTGCGCCGTTGTGGTGCGCGGTGTCGAGCGTGCTGATCATGTCGAGATAGGTCGCCCAGGTTTCGGCAAAATCCTCCCAGGGGTGCATCGCGGCATAGGCGCTGATGTGCGCCTGGGCCCAGTCCGTCGGCGGCCCGTTTTGGTAATAGGAATTCAACGCATCGGCGTACGGCGGATGGGTGTGGTCGCCGAAGACCGCCTTGCACTGGTCTTCACGTCGGCCCTTGACGAGCACATCCCAGTAAAAGTGGCCGATTTCGTGGCGAAAGTGGCCGATCAACGTCCTTTGCGCCTCGCCCAAATCGACGCGAAGTTTCTCACGCTCGACGTCGTCGGCTTCGCGAATGTTGATCGTGATCCGTCCGGCACTGTGGCCGGTGTAGACCTTCTCCGCCTTGCCCACCGACCGCCAGAAGTCGTTTTTCGAGATCAGGTCGGCCTTGAAATCAAACGAGAGCGAGGGCGTGATGCCATCCGCCGCGGTGCCGTAGGGCAATCCCAATTGGCTCAAATCGTAGAATAGCCGCCGTTTCGCGGCTTCGAGCCGACTCCATCTCTGTAGATTGCCGGGAGCTCCCAGATCGGGGATCGTCGCGTTGAACCGGCAGCAGTCGCATAGACCGCCACCCTCGGGGAGAATCGGAAGAGCGACGCAACGGTTACAGACGGCGTATTGGGTGTAGTTCGAACATTTGGACAAGCCGATCCCGCAATTCGCGCCGCCGCAACGAACATAGCCATCGTCCAGAGGCAGTAGACACGTCATATTGCGACAGCCGGGGCAAAAGCCCAACTCTCGCCCGCATCGAAGACACTGTGTGTTGTCGTAGAAGATCGAATTGCCGCAGAGGCAACGGTAGGTTCTCATGTTCCGGTGAACGCTTCTCCGCTGAGAGGCTGTCGAAAAGTGATGGAAGGCGACCGTACGCCGTCGTGGGACGGCCTTCCCAGGCCGTCCGTGGCTGGAGACGGCCTAGGAAGGCCATCCCACGAGGAGTTCTAGCCCAGCGTGGGGCCAAGTCGAGCAAACACCGTGCCAACGACGAATGAGGCGGCGCTCGCAATTCAGCGATGTCATCGGATCCTTGGGGCCGGCGAATCGGATGCCTAGGTTTCATCGAATTCCCGCCGCGTGAAAAAACAACGGCCTGCTTAGAGTTTAGGATCGATCAAATGATGCCGCCGGCTTGCCCGCGACCCACTGCGCGGGTGCCCCGGACTCACGCTGGCAGCTACAATCCGCGGGCCCAACTCTCCCCTCCCACCCGATTGCCCTGCCGCTGCCAAAGGCAGCGGCAGGGCAATCGGGGTTTGAAAACAGGAATGGGGGCCGCCTTAGGTAGCTGCCAGCGTCACAGACCACCGGGCAAGCCGGTGGCATGTTATGTTCCACTTTGCGGCGGAAACTCGTCTTAGCCTTTCAGCGGTCATTGTGAAAGACCTCTGGTCCTACGGCGTTCAACTTGACGCGAATTCGTCCGGCAATTCATCGAATCGTAAGTTTACGGGCGTATCCGCGAATCGCGAAAGTCGCCGACGGCGCGCGATCGAACTTCCCATAAGCGGCCGAAGCAAGGCGAGAATACCTGGCGCCGCTGTATTACTCGAGCGTGGCACGCTCTTTGCGTTAATGTTCCCCCATTGAGAACTATGCCCTTTCAAGGAGTTTTGGGGTGCCATGAAGGAATTCTTTCGGAGAATCGCGCAGAAGGCGTCGCTGGCCGTGGGTTCGGCGGCCTCCTTCTACGCGGCGCTGCTGTTGCTTGCCGGCTGGGCCTTGTGCGGGCCGTTTTTCGATTACTCCGACACCTGGCAATTGGTCGTCAACACGACGACTTCCGTCGTTACGTTCCTGATGGTGTTTCTCATTCAGAATAGTCAGAACCGCGACGCGAAGGCCATCCATCTCAAGTTGAATGAATTGCTTCGCGCCATTCAAGAAGCCCGCAGCGGCATGGTGAATCTCGAGGAACTTCCCGACGAAAAGTTGGACGCTTTGCACCAGCAATTCAAGGACATCGGACAAACCGAGCTCGCGAAAGAAGAGTTCGTAGCGGAGTCGTCCGCGCTTCCATCGCCCGCGGCTTCCTGACCATTTCCCGCCCAAAGACCCGAGTTAGATGGCCGCTTCGAAGCGAGCCACGATGGCGGATGCCCCGCCGATGGCGTTGGTGATGACGTGGCGCCATCCGTACTTCGCAGCCTCCGCCGCGTTCAGAGCGCCTCGGCGGACCATCTCTTCCACCACGGTATGGTCCTACTCGATGACGGTCGTCCCAACGACCTTTTTCTTGTTCCCCTCCTCAGGAAAGAGGTCCCACAGGTTGTCAGCCTCGTTGATGGCGACTTCCACTGTTCCGCTGAAGTTCAATTTCTTGCTCGCCACTTTCGTCGAGTTGCCTCGGTCGTATTGCAGCATGATCGGGTACTTGCTGCTGATGGTCTTGGTTTGCCCGGCACGCACGACCAACCGCTGGGTGTCGAGGACGAAATGAAAATCCTTCGGGTTTCGAGCGTTGTCGATGGTCACGTCGAACCGGCGCTGGTACAGGTCCCAACCATCATCGGTGGGTGCGAACTGGTACGTGCCTTCGGCTAACGTGTACTTCGCGGACCCAACACTCCCGCCGCGATCGAACGCGACGACCCAGCGCGTCCCGCTCGGCAGCGCCTGCGACATGCCGGGCTCCATCACGTATGCGTCGCCATTGACGACGTACCGCACGGTGGCACCCGATTTCTTCGGGTTTATCAACAAGGCCCCGCCGCGGACCGGCTGGCCCTCGGCGTCGTCGACCGGGTCGCCGGCGATCACGGACAGCCCTAGCGCCTCGGCCGCATTCCCCTTGCCGATTTTCACTCCGCCCCGGCCGCGGTTGCCGACCATGACGATGTTGTCGTCGAGCACGATGGCGGTGCCGAAGTCCATGCTCGGGTTGTAGACTAACCGAACCGTCCCTGTGGGCAGCTTAGCGACTCCGGCGGTCTCGGGTTTGGTAACTTGCAACATCTGACGAACCTCGATCCAGGTTTCCAAGATTTGCAAGTTATCCGTCACATCGGCCTCCAACGGCTGGATTTTCGCCAGCTTGCCCAACTCGTCCGCCAGGTCCGCAACCTGTTTTGGCTCCGCTTCATCCTTCCGCGCGTGCTGTTCAAGCACGTTGAATGCCCGCTGGACCGCCGCCTGACGCGAGATCCGTTCCGCTCCCGTGGTGTTGCTGGGTTCCGCCACCAACCAGGCCTCGTAGACCGCGGTAGGGTCGATGGATTTGAGGGCCTTGGTCAATGCGTTGCGATGTTCGGGCGACCAGTTGCCCGTCCCGGAAAGAGCATCGATCTCATCAGGAAACAGGGGCTTCACGTTGGCCTTGAGTTCCTCGGTTTGATCGCGAATCTCCTTGTTCACAGCCTCGCGTGCTGCTTCCAGACGCCTGGCGGTCAGTGGGATCGGCAGGATGACCTCATTCTTGGCCGTCTCCGCCGTCTTGGCCGGAAGACGGTTCGCGACCTCGGCCGCGGTGGGTGCGCGACGGCGGGGCGACTGACCAAGAGCACCTTGAGTTGATTCGAAAACCGTGAAGCCAAAGGGTAAACACGCGACGGTCGCTAACGACAAAAAACGTAATGACATGGGAAGACCCTCCAGGTTGAATGGTGCGTTCTCATTTGCACCCGCAAAAACAGCGCCAAATCGCGGCAAATGCGTTCAAATTCGTTTTTGAGGTTCATCCCAGTTTCGAGTGAGCGATGTGCGGACGTGGTGCCCACTCGCGGAATGCCGGCGATCGCTTCCGCGACAGAGTACACTTCCCACACTCTTCGGTTCGCCTTCACTTGTAGCCGTTCACGCCATCGTGGCTTGGGAACGACCAGGTGGAACTCGACTTCAATTCCTGAATCAAGGCAGTTTCGGCGCAGCCGCAAATACCCGAAGACCACTGGGGCTTTTTTCACCGTCGGCGTGTACACGGCAATCGGCGGCACGTGCTTTGCATTCTGACCTGCGAGGCAACGCACAGGAGGATTTTCCCATGGTGAAAAAGACGCGGCCGCTCAACGGATCGGCGCCTGTCGACAGCGCGAGACGCAACTGGTTTGCTGGCTTAGCCATGCAGGCCCTTGTGCCCGGCGAGTCATCGCATCACGCTTTAAAGATCGAGGAGATCAATGCGGAGCGTGTGGCCCGCGCGGCGTACAAGCTCGCCGACGCGATGGAAGTGGAAGCCACCCGATCCCCTCAGCCGGAAACCGGGTCCCTTCCGCCGGAAACCAGCGGCAACCTGGTAGCCAGTCCTGAATCGCGGAGCCCTCACTCCGTGGACCTGCCGCCACCCCGGCTTCCGAAAGGAGTATTCGACCCTCGCCCCAAATAGGCACCTCTCTGCGATGCGGAGTCGGTTTCTGCGCGGAGCGCCTGGGGCGGACCGGGCGCGATTCTCGCGTGCGGCTTAGGCTAATGCGTCAGCCGCCTGGTTTAGCGGTGTGCCAGTCGCCGGCCAACGTTTCGGGCTCGTTCGACATTTCGGGCACTTCAATTCCCAGGGCCGTGGCCAGGGCGATCTGGTGATCTTGCTCATCCATGAGGATGTCGCGAATGTGCTCCGCCATGGCGAATTCGCCCATCGCCTCGCATTGGCGTACCCGCTGACGATAATGTTTGATGGTTTCGGTCTCATTGTCGAGATCGAGGCGGAGCATCTCCTGGGCGTCGCCCGAGGGATGTACGGGCATCGGCTCCACGGCGGGGTCGCCGCCCAGGTAGTCGATCTGTTTGGCGATGATGATCGCGTGCTGGAGCTCCTCCCCCGCGTGCTTTTCCAGTTCAGCCGCGATATTCATGTACGCGGCCCCCTTCATCACCTGCGAATAAACCACGTAGGCGATGATGGCCTGGTACTCACGTCGCAGGTCGCTGTTGAGGAGTTCAACCAGTTGTTCCCGTGTGGGCTTGCCCTCGGGAAAGCGCGAATTGGTGCCGGCGGGGTCCTTGCTCGATGTGCGAACGGTCATTGTGGGTCTAGCTCCATTTATTTCTTCGAGGTGTGCTGAATTCTTAGCCAACTTTTTTCTCGCATGGCCATCAATCGCGCCACGACAGGCAGTAGGATCCGCGCGTCCACCGGTTTCGCCAGCACCCGTGCGAATCCGACCGACATGGCCGGAAACACGACATCGATGGTGGTCCAGGCGGTCAAGAGCACGCCGGCGAGGTCAGGCCGAAACTCCTTGGCGCGGCGGTAGACCTCGACACCGTCGATGTCGTGCATTCGATAATCGAATATGGCCAAGACATAAGGACGTCGCGCCAGCATATCGAGCGCCGCATGGCCGTCGAACGCCGCGTCGACGGTATAGCCGTTTTCCGAAAGCAATCTCGCTACGACCTCGCAGACACTGCGATCGTCGTCCACGACCAGAACTTCGGGCCCGACTCCGCGCTGCTCGGCAGGTTTTGCGGCGGGCATGGCTCGCGCCTGTTTCCGCTGTCGGGCGGCCCGGACGGCGGCGCGAAGCGGGCCCGTCGAAGACGGGGCCGGCGCCACGGAGCCCGCCGGGCCGTTGAACGTCGATACCTGGGTCATCGCGGTGATCTTCCTTGAGTGAATACTTCCTGGTACGGGTCGCCTAGCCAACGTGCTTGACCATCTTTCTGCAGGCCGCCTCGCAGTCGCGGCATTGCTTGGCGCACATCGCCATGTGATCGTCGTGCGGCATCTTCTCGCATTCCTTGGCGCAGCGATCGCAGGCGTCGGCGCATGCCCCGCAGATCAGGTCGGCGAACACGCCCCCCCTGGCGGAAATCCGCGATGCGGTCGCGCAGAAGTCGGCGCAGTCGAGGCAGGTCGAAAGCGTAGACATGTGCTCCGCATTCCCCGCATGCACTTCGTGGGCACAGTGACTCGCGCACGAATCGCAAGCGCGCTGACAGTCGGAGCAGGCCTTGGCACACGTTTCGAAGGCCTTGTCGTGTTCGCCATGCTCCGGGTTTTCGTTGTTCCCCGTCTTCGCCGATCGAGTCGGCCGCTCCTTGTCCTTTGCGAACCCTGGTGCCTGCATGGCCACCCACGCCGCGGCGGCCGACAAACCGGCAGCCCCGAATTCTCGCCGTCCGATCATGGCATTTCTCCTGAAGACGATTTGAAATATTGTAAAACTGTTGAAAACGGAGCAAATCGTGTGCCGTGACGAAAACACACGGAGGGTCGTGCGCTTTTTCGTGCGGCGAGCCGTGGGACATTACTACGCACTACCTGAGATCCCACGCTCCAACCCATTGGTTTCAACGGTGCCAAGCTGATTGATTCGGAGTCGATGTGGGCACCACTTCCTCAATCTCTTCAAGATCGCTATTGGCGGGGCCGCAGATCACTTTGCCTTGGGCGGTGAATCGCGAACCGTGGCACGGGCAGTCCCACGTCGATTCCACCTGGTTCCACCCCACGACGCACTTCAAGTGCGGACAAATGGCCGATAGCTCCGTAAGGTGCCCGTCGGAGTCCCTGAAAACGGCATGTTTGGTCAAGCCACGCCGCAACACGGCCCCTTGGCCCGGCCTTACGTCGTCGCACGAATCGACTTCGCCCGGCGTTGCCAGCGAGACATACTGGGCGGCGACGTTCAAGAGGCCGCGCGCGAAATTTCCGGCGGCGCGCACCGTCTTGCGGGCTGGGTCATACAGCCTGGCCCAAGGGTTCTCGCGCCCCAGAATCAGGTCGGTGAGCAGGATGCCGGCGATCGTGCCGTGAGTCATGCCCATGCCGCAATCGCCGGTGACGATATAAACGTTGTCGTGATCCAGCGGGTTGCGGCCAATGAACGCCAGCCCGTCAATCGTCTCCATGACCTGACCCGACCAGCGGTGCTGAATGCCGCCCATCGCCGGGAAACGCTCACGAGCCCAGGCTTCGAGTCGGTCGAATCGCTGTGGCCCGTCGTCCGCTTGACCGGTCTTGTGGTCCTCGCCTCCCACGATTAGCAGTTCCTCGGATTCCGCCCGTGCTGCACGTTCCGACTGTGCAACGTCGTCTGGCTGCGGAACCGCCAGCGGCTGTAGACGCACGTAGTGGTACGGATCCCCTGTGTCCCAATACAAGGCGTGCGGGACCGCGCCGATGGGCACGCGCGCGGCAATGACGTACGTCAAATAGGCTTTCCGCTTGGTGTGAATGGCAACCAGATCGTTGACAGGGCTGTTCGTCGCCACCACCACGGAGCCGGCGTAGATCACCGCGCCGCCGGCGGTGGTCACTTTCGCGCCGTCGCCACCCTGGATGTGTTTGGCATGGGTCTGCGTACAGATCCGCCCCCCGTCGCGTTGAATCGCGCGAGCCAGACCCGCCAGGTACTTGAGCGGATGGAATTGGCCTTGTCCGCGGAAGCGCAAACAGGCGCCTGTGTCGAATTCGAGGGGCGCTCGGGGCGCCCAGTCGATTCGCACGGCACAGGTTCGTAGCACGGCCTCAAGCTCGCGGTCGAGCAGTTCCGCCGGCTCGCCGGGCGGGACGAACAGGTATCCGTCCAGCCGCTCGAAGCCGCAATCGATCTGTTCAGCCAGAACGATGGCTTCGATCTTGTCAATTGCCGCCGAATGGCTTTCGGCGGCCAAATGCGCCCCCTCGCGGCCGTGAAGCCGCTCGATTTCGAAGTAGCGGTCGTCCAGCGCGTTCGAGAGGTGGGCGGTTGTCCGGTGCGTTTGTCCACCGGCGACCGGCCCATCGTCGATGACCACCACACTTTTCCCGTCTCGTGCGAGGAGATACGCCGTGGTGAGACCAGCGATACCCGCCCCAACCACACAAACGTCCGCATGGGTATCGCCACTTAGAAGCGACGGGGCTGGTAGCTGAGCGTCGTTCCAGATTGGCCCTTCACGGGATTCATTGGTTCGCACGGATTCACCTGCTGACTGTCTCTCACCAGATTCGGTGTGCTCCTGCGCGCCCTTGGGCCGAACAATGGTGGGCCGTCACTCGCCAAAGGCGAGCTTGTCCCACCCTACACTACTTCGCCTTTTCGCCCTGTGAGTTCGCCGGCGGATTCTTCCCGGACGAGTCGACTTTGTGCTCGTCGGTCGTCGTGGTCGAGCCGCCCGGCGTGGTCACGGTCTCTTTCTTTTCGACCTTGGCCTTGCTATCGCAACCGACCGTCGTAGCGCATAGGAGGCTCAAGAACGTGCAAAAAACAAAAAAGCGTTTCATGAATATGGTCCTTTCTAAAATGTTTACCGCAGGCGCGGCGCACGGCCGACTCGCCCAACAAAATGCACCATCAGGTTGAAGTCCTCACGACTTCGCGCGCTTAGACGACCCTACGACCTTGCAGGAGGTTGACGATAAGCACGACGAATGCGACGACCAAAAGAATGTGGATCAGGTTGCCGGCCACGCCGAAACCCAAGCCCAAAGCCCACATCAGCAAAATCACGAGCAAGAGAGTCCACAACATAAGTCACCCGTTGAAACAAAGGGTTGAAAGCAAAGCCTCTCAATCAGCCATCGTTTCGACTGAGTGAGGGAATGCAAGGTTATGAGGTGCAAATGCCGTGCCGCGGCGTCTTCACGCAGATTGAAAACCTCGCCTGCGCCGCGGT
>DATLQY010000127.1:0-12468 GCA_035534975.1 Pirellulales bacterium | reverse complement strand
GAGCGAGCATTCATCTAACGTTGAACGGCGATTCCGTGCTGTTGTTCAATGATCGGGGCGAGTTGATTCGAGCGCGGCTCACGGCTGAGGGTTATCACGAGATCAGCCGCGTCGCCCTGATAGAGCCAACATATCCCTTCTCAGGCAACAAGCTCGCCTGGTCTTCACCCGCGTATGCGAATCGACATGTTTTTGCTCGTAACGACAAAGAGCTGAAATGTGCCTCACTCGCAATGAATCCAGAATGATGTCCCAGTCGGCAACGCGGACCGGCCCAGAGTCAGATTGCATGGCGGCTGGCGCCGGCCTCGAGCCAACAGCGCGGGAAGGGATTGTGTGGGACGCCGCAGCGTCCGGCCTGATGCGAATCGTTGCTTGCAAGAAAGCGAATTAAACGTGAGATGCCCCCCCCATTGGTCGTTGATCGTCGTGGTCCAAGCGTTTTTCCTACCGATGTCTTTGGGCATCGCCTACGGTGACGACTGGCCACAATGGCGGGGTCCGCATCGAGATGGAATCTGGCGAGAGGCTGGTGTGGTCAATTCAATTCCTGAATCCGGCCTACCTGTCCGTTGGCGTACCAGGGTACTCAATGGCTGGTCGGGACCAGCCGTTGCCGCGGGTCGCGTATTTGTGACGGATCATAACTACAAAAGCGATCCGGAAGTCGAGCGTGTTTTGTGCCTCGACGAAAAGACGGGCAAGCAGTTATGGCTGCACGAGTATTCGTGCCCTTATGGAAATATGGAGTACGGCAACGGACCGCGGGCCACGCCGACCGTTCATGACGGATTAGTCTACACGCTGGGAACGTTGGGGCATCTGGTGTGCCTGGATGCCGCGACGGGTGTGCTGGTCTGGAAGAAGGATCCGGCGCGCGACCTGGACGTGGAAATGCCGCGATACGGCGTCAGTGCCGCTCCGTTGATTGAAGGTGACATGGTGATCATTTCTGCGGGGGCAAGACCGAAAGGAACGGCGATTGCCTTTGATCGAAAGACCGGCGCGGAACGCTGGCGCGCACTGGGCGATCGTCCGGCGTACAGTGCGCCGATCGTGCTGGAAATGGCGGGCAAACGGCAAGTCATTCTGTGGACCGGCGACAACGTGAACAGCCTTGATCCGGCCACTGGCCAGTTACTGTGGCAGGTGCCGTTCAAGGCCACCTTCGACCCGGCACAGGCCACGGCCACGCCCGTCGTTCACGGGGACAAGATGCTGTGCCTGGCGGCATGGAATCGCGGTTCGATGATGCTCCAAATCGACCTTGATGAGCCAGGAGCGACCGTGTTGTGGAAAACGCGATGCCGAGTCGATCCGCGACGCAATGCTCACACTCAGCGGCGGGCTCGACGAGTCGATGGGCGGAGCGCACCCCTTTCCCGATCAGACGACCTGGGAGTTTTCAGAACACGATCCTTTCAAAGCCGTCTATGATACCAGACGGCGCAGCGTCTACATGATGACGCAGCGATTTCAAAAGCACCCGTTCCTGGCGTTGTTCGACGGCGCCGATACGAACGCCAGCACGGCTGAACGGTTGACGAGCACGACGGCGCTTCAGGCGTTATTCCTGATGAACGACCCCTTCGTCCACCAACAGGCGCAGGGGTTTGCCGGTCGTCTTTTGTCCGAGCGTGCTGACGATGCCGGCCGCCTCAATCGCGCCTACGAGCTCGCGTTGGGCCGGCCCTCAAGGGCGGACGAAGCGGCGGAAGCGATGGCTTTTTTGCAGCGCGCTCGTGCGAGCTTACAGGGGGCGGGCATTTCCCCCGATCAGTTGACGGCCCAGACCTGGCAAAGTTTCGTTCGGGCCCTGTTCCTGACCCACGAGTTCATCTATGTCGAATGACGGAAAACGAACGGCACACGTCTCTCCCGCATCCGCCGGCTTTACGCGGCGCGCGGTGATTCGCTCATTGGCCGGCGGCTCGCTCCTCATGCCGGGGATTCTTTCGCAGTTGCTGGCGGACGACTCCGGCCAGCCGTCGGCGGAATTGGATCCACTCGCGCCTCGCAGACCGCATTTCGAGCCGAAGGCGAAGCGAGTGATCTTCCTGTTCAGCACCGGCGGCGTCTCACACGTCGATACGTTTGATTACAAGCCGAAGCTCGTCGCCGCCGACGGGAGTACGAAGGGGGCCGGCGGTCCCATCTCACTCGTGCAGGAGCCGCTCTTGAAGCCGCGCTGGGAATTCAAGCCCGGCGGCGAGTGCGGCGTCATGGTGAGCGACCTATTCCCGCACATCCGCGAACGGATGGACGACATCTGCCTGATCCACTCCTTGACGACGGATCACCTCGATCACTTCGAGGCCACGCTCGGGATCCACACCGGCTCATTCTCGTTCGCCCGCCCCAGCCTCGGATCGTGGACCAGCTACGGCCTGGGGACGCTCAACCAGAACCTGCCGTCGTTCGTCGTCATCGCTCCGGTCCTGCCCTACGCCGGAACGCAGGTTTTTTCGAACGACTTCTTGCCCGCATATCACCAGGGAACGCGCGTCCTTCCGGGAAAGGAACCGATTCCCAACGTGCGGCGGCAAAGCGGGCCGGGCGATTTGCAATCCCTCGAATTGGGTCTCGCCGGCGCCTTCAATCGAAATTACCTCCGTCGGATCGGCGACAATTCCGAGCTGGCGGCGCGGATCAAGACGTTCGAGACCGCATTCAAGATGCAGTCGGAAGCTCCCGAAGTATTCGACCTTTCGAAAGAGACCGACGAGACGCTGAAACTCTATGGCTTTGAGCGAGGACAGGCCGACAGCTTTGGCTGGCAATGCCTGGTGGCCCGCAGGCTGGTCGAACACGGCGTTCGTTTTGTCGAGATCATCGACTCCGGGTCATCCAACAACTGGGACGCGCACGAGGACCTTACGACCTATGAGCCGCTGGCCAAAAAAATCGATCAGCCGGTCGCCGGGCTACTGCAAGACCTCAAACGCCTCGGCATGCTTGACGATACGCTGGTCGTCTGGACGACGGAGTTCGGCCGCACGCCCGGCCGGCAGACCGCAAACGGTCGGGGCCACCACCCGGCCGTGTTCACGTCATGGCTGGCCGGCGGCGGAGTCAAAGGCGGCATGGTCTACGGCAAGTCGGACGAGATCGGCGCCACGGTCGCGCAGGACAAAGTCCACGTCCACGATTTTCACGCCACGATCCTGCACTTGTTGGGGCTCGATCATGAGCGTTTGACCTACCGCCACGCCGGGCGCGACTTCCGCTTGACGGACGTCGAGGGAAACGTCATCCAGGAGATTATCGCTTGACCCCGGCGGGAGCATTAGCCCACCATCAACCGATTCGCAACATTGAGGTCTGTCATGAATTGCCAACCGAGCCTTCCGCGAAAAGTTGGTTTCTGGTTGTTCACGGCCATTTGGTTCTCCGTGGCGGCAGGTTGGCCCGACGCATCGCGCCTCGCGGCCTCCGCGGAACCTGGGGCCGGGACGCGGATAGGCGTGCGCGCCTCCGGTTTTACGGTGAATGATGCCCCGGTCTTTTTGCTGGGGTGCAGTTACTACGGTGGGCTGGGCGGCGACGCCAAAACCTGGCAGGCCGACCTCGACGATATGGAACGTGCGGGGTTCAACTGGGTTCGCGTCTGGGCCACGTGGGGGGCGTTCGGCCGCGACGTTTCCGCGGTCGACGCCGACGGTCGGCCGCGAGATCCCTACCTCGACAAACTGAAATCCCTTGTGGCGGAGTGCGACCGCCGTGGAATCGTCGTCGACATGACATTGTCTCGCGGTAACGGTTCGACAGGTCCCGCGCGACTGCAATCACAGGAAGCGCATCGGCGAGCTGTCGAGACGCTGGTGACGGCCCTCAAATCGTGGCGGAACTGGTACCTCGATCTGGCGAACGAGCGTAACATTCGTGACGCGCGGTTCGTAGGCATCGAGGAGTTGAAAGAGCTGCGCGACCGGGTTCGGGAGTTGGACCCCGCACGGATCGTCACGGCGTCGCACGGCGGCGATCTGTCGGCCGACGACCTGCGAAAATACGAGATCGACGCGGCTCTCGACTTCGTCGCGCCGCATCGTCCCCGTGACAATGAGTCTCCCGGACAAACCGAAGGGCGCACACGGGAATGGATTCAAGCGATGGAGGCGCTGGGGCGCGTCGTGCCGGTCCATTATCAGGAGCCGTTTCGGCGCGGCTATCCCGGTTATTCGCCTGTGGTACCCGATTACCAGACCGACCTGCGAGGGGCGATCGACGGGGGCGCCGCTGGCTGGTGCTTTCATAACGGCTCTTCTCGTGGAGCGGTGGACGAACAGCCCCGCCGTTCGTTTGACCTGAGCGAAAAGCGACTCTTCGCTCAGCTCGACGCCGTCGAGCTCGACGCGGTCCGTCGATTTAGGGCGTTGGTCCCTCGGACGGCAGGGCCTCTCCGCGTGCGGCACACCCGGTTGGCCGATTTGGGAGGCGAACATGTTGCGCACGCCATTTTCCGCCACACGCCGGCGGGCGGAGCTATTGTCGGCTGGGGGGAGCGAATCCTGGAATGGCCGCTGGACAAGCCCGCTCTTCATGAAGCGATGCCTCGCCTAGCCGGCTTCGAGTATTCCAATGGCGGATGCGCCCTCGACGTCGACGGCGATGCAACCGACGAGATCGTCGTCGCCCGGGGCCGGA
The DNA here is from genome assembly GCA_035534975.1 of Pirellulales bacterium. Lineage (GTDB taxonomy): Bacteria > Planctomycetota > Planctomycetia > Pirellulales > JAICIG01 > DATKSN01. The sequence goes on along the minus strand of DATLQY010000127.1, from coordinate 7,824 downwards.
CGCGTTCATGCAGCGACCCCGATTTATTGTGGTTCAAGGAAACCGGTGACGGGAAGTTCTGGACCGAACATCAAATCGGGAACATTGGCAGGGGCTCGATCGCTCCGCATGACATTCAGCCGTTCTCGGCGCGACAACCCGACGGTGGTGCCATCCGCGGCGTCGTCGCCGTCATCGACCGTCGGCAGCTTGTGTGGTACCACATTCCTGACGATCCAACGCGTCCCTGGCCGCGCCTCGAGATCGCCGAACTGCCTTTGTCGAGCCAGTCCGGAATCGCCGTCGGCAATCTGGCGGGAAACGATCGCTCCGACGTGGCCTGCGGGATGTTCTGGGCCGAATGCCCGGCTGATCCAATCCGCGATTCATGGAAGGTGCGGCGTTTCGGCCACTGGGAAGACGGCGGCTGGGGTGGAATGGCGAAACTGGAGCTGGCCGACATGAACGGCGATGGCCGACTGGAGATTGTGGCCACGGAAGCGGAGATTCCCGAGGCGCGCTTGGGAATCTTCTTTCGTGACCCCCAACATCTCGACGCCGTATGGAAGTGCCGGGAAATCGAAGCGGGCCTCTATTGCCCGCACAGCTTGGTGCTGGCCGACCTGGACGGCGACAGCCTGACCGACATCGTGATTGGGGAAATGACGGCCGGAGGCTGGTCGTTCCCACTCAACCCCAAGCCGCGGATACTGGCGTTTCTGAATCGCGGCCACAATCCATTTGACCGCTATGTGCTGGCGGAAGGCCAAGGAGTGCATGAAATGGGGCTGGTTCCGAATCGGCGAGACGGCGCCTGGGTCGTGTTTGCCGCCGATGAGATTCAGCCGCAGAAGCTGCCCGATATGAAGACGCACGTGAGTTGTTGGAAAATCGAGTCGCCGACGGCGAACCGGAGTTCGGCAAAGCCGTAGGGGCGGAGAGAGTGTCGGCAATCTAGGAAATCTAATAAAATGTCTTCTGGGATGAAACAAATGGCGTGCCGCCGCCTGGCGACACGATTGACGATGGCCGTTCAGTATGGCCTCGTGCTGGCTTGTTCGACGGCACTCTCCGCCGGTGCCCGCGCCGGCGAGTCGCCCACTTTCTATCGCGGCATTAACCTCAACGGTCCCGCGCTGGTCATTGACGATCACGAATGGGAGGCCGGCCATGCCCGAGGCGTCGTCTGCGAAGATGCGGCTTTCGAAAACCAGTCAGTTCGGCTTTCCCCGGCGACGGACGATGCCCGCGCGCGAATGATCCGCGCGTCGCGCTGGTCGCCGCAGCGCAAGGTGCGCATACGGGTGTCGGAGGTGCCTGCCGGCGCCTACAGCATTTACCTTTACGTCTGGGAGGACAACGATCCGCAGACGTTCGATATCCATCTCGCAGGTCGGCTTGTGGCCAAGGGCTACAACAGCGGAAACGCCGGACACTGGGACCGGCTTGGGCCGTGGGCGCTCGATGTGGCGGACGGGACGATCGAACTGAGCGCGGCCGGCGGACATGCGAACCTATCGGGAATCGAGATCTGGCGCGGGAAGCTCTCCGACAAGGATCACCCTCTGCAACTTCCCGGCGCCCTTGCGCGGCCGGCAACGGCAGAGGATGCAGTGGCGCTCCTCCTGGCCCGCAACTGCCTCGAATGCCACAACCCTTCGGACCACAAAGGGGGGCTCGATCTGACGCGCCGCGAGCAGGCACTCGCGGGGGGAGAGAGCGGCCCTTCGCTGAAGCCGGGCGACCCGGCCGATAGTCTGCTCGTCGAACGCGTCACGGCTGGCGAAATGCCCCCCAAGGGCCGTAGAAAACTCTCCGACGCACAGCGCGACCTCTTGCGCGACTGGGTCAAGGCCGGCGCCAAATGGGCCGCCGATCCGATCGATCCGTTTCTGTATACGAGCGACCGGCGGGCCGGGTACAACTGGTGGTCGCTGCAACCGCTGTCCGATGTCGAGCCGCCGCCTGTCGCCGACGCGAGCTGGCCGGTCAATCCGATCGATCAATTCATCCTTCACCGGTTGGAACAGGCCGGGCTGCGACCTTCGCCCCAGGCCGATCGGCGTGCGCTGATTCGCCGGTTGTCATTTGATCTGGTCGGATTGCCTCCCACGCCGGAGGAGGTCGGTGCTTTCGTCGACGATCCCGATCCCCGCGCCTATGATCGGCTCGTCGACCGTTTGCTCGATTCGCCGCACTACGGCGAGCGTTGGGCGCGGCGCTGGCTCGACATCGTCCGTTACGGCGAAAGCCAGGGCTTCGAGCGGAACAAGCTCCGTCCCAACGCCTGGAAATACCGCGACTTCGTTGTCGAGGCGTTTAACGCGGATTTGCCTTACGATGACTTTGTCCGCTGGCAGATCGCCGGCGACGTGCTGCGGCCCGACGATCCCCTGGCGGTCATTGCCAGCGGGTTTCTGGTCATGGGGCCGTATGACCTGACGGCCTACAACAATGGCACGCCGGACATGCGCGCCTTCGCCCGCGAAGAAGAGCTGGAGGGGCTTGTGGCAACGGTTTGCCAGACATTTTTGGGACTAACGGTGAATTGCAGCCGCTGCCACGACCACAAATTCGATCCCATCACCCAGAAGGAGTTTTATCAGCTCTCGGCTGCGCTGGGGGGTACTTTTCAGGGGGGCGAACGCGAAGGTCTTACCGAAGCCGGGCGACTGGCCGCCGAAACCCGCATCGCCGCCCTCCAGACGGAGATGGGTCAACTGGCCGAACGGGAGAGGACGGCCGACTCGCAGCAAAAAAGTGCATTCGCCTCGCAACGCAGCCGCAAAGAGAGCGTCGTCCGCTTGCTCAAAGGGGGACCGGCGCACGTCACCCTTCCGAAACAGCCCCAGGCGTGGCACGTGCTCGCGCGGGGCGATTTTCGGCAGCCGGCGGAAGTGGTGCAGCCCCGCGGCATCGCCTGCGTTCCCGGCGTTTCGCCCGATTGGGGACTGGCTGACAACGCGCCCGAGACCGACCGCCGCAAGGCGCTCGCCGAATGGATTACCGGCTCGGGTAATCCGCTGTTGCCGCGCGTCATCGTCAATCGGCTGTGGGGCGATCACTTCGGCGAAGGACTGGTCCGTACGCCGAGCGATTTCGGATTTCAGGGGGGCCTCCCCTCTCATCCGGAACTGCTCGACTGGCTCGCCGGCCAACTGGTACATCCTCTCGACGGCCGCCCCTGGAGCCTTAAGCGGGTTCAACGGCTGATCGTAAAGTCCGCCGCCTATCGACAATCCTCGTGTCCCGATCCAGCGGGTATGCAGGCCGATGCCGACAACCGCCTGATCTGGCGGCAGACGCTAAAAAGACTTGACGCCGAGACGTTCCGTGACGCGGTGCTGGCGATCGCCGGCGAGCTCGACCTGCGGCTGGGCGGTCCAGGCTATCGCGACTTCAAAGTGTCCAGCGCCGGTGACAACGAGACATATACGGTGTTCGACGCGGTCGGCCCCGATTTCAATCGTCGCAGCCTGTACCGCACGTGCGTGCGCTCCGGCACCAGTCCGCTGCTCGACGTTCTGGACTGTCCTGATCCTTCAGTGGCAACTCCCAGGCGGTCGGCGACGAATACTCCGCTGCAGGCGTTGACCCTTTTGAACGACGTGTTTGTCGAACACTCGGCCGGAAAATTCGCCGAGCGGCTCGCGCGCGAAGCGCCCGACAACCGGTCATTCCAGGTCCGGCGCGCCTTCGCAATGGCACTGGCTCGCGCCCCGACGGATGAAGAGGCGGCCTTCGGCGAGCGATTTGTCGTCGAGCACGATCTTTCGCAGTTTTGCGTGGTCCTGTTCAATACCAACGAGTTCATGTTTGTCGACTGACGTTTTATGAATCTCGACTCTCAGAAGATCCAATCCGATGGCCTTCGGCGGCGCGATTTCCTCAAGCACTTTTCCACCGGCCTGGGGGGCATGGCACTGGCGGCAATGCTGGCCAGAGAGTCCGCGGCGAGTCCCATCCGCGGCGACGCGGCCGATCCACCTCCCCATCATCCCCCGAAAGCTCGACGGGCGATTCAAATCTTCCTTCAAGGCGGCTTAAGCCAGGTGGACTCGTTCGATTACAAGCCGCAGCTCGAAAACCTGCACGGCCAGTCTGTTCCGGGTGAACAGAAGCCGCAGGCGTTCATGGGCAGAGTCGGGCTTCTGCATCGCCCTCATTTCGCGTTCCGCCAGCGCGGCGAAAGCGGACTGTGGGTCTCGGACTTGTTTCCGCAGATTGCGGAGGTGGCCGACGAGCTGACGGTGATCAAGTCGATGTGCGCCGGCACGGGCAATCATACGCCGGCCACGTATGAGGCTAACAGCGGCTTCCGCACGCTCGGCTTCCCCGCCGCGGGGACTTGGATCTCCTACGGCTTGGGCTGCGAGGTGGATAACCTGCCAACCTTTGTCGTGCTTCCCGACAGCCGTTCGCTTCCTACCGGTGGGTCCACCAACTGGTCGAGCGGGTTCCTCCCCGCCCGCCATCAGGGGGTCGTGCTGGGAACCGGGGGCCTGGTGGTCCGCAATCTGCAGCCGGCCACGAAGCTCGACGACGCAACGCAAACCGCACGTTTTGCCGCACTCGCCGGGCTCAACCAGCGGCATCTGGTCCGCCACGGACACGATGACGCGCTCGAAAGCCGCATGCGCAGCTACGAACTGGCGGCCCGCATGCAACTGGCGATTCCACAGGCGACCGATCTTGCACGCGAAACGGCCGATACGCTCGCATTGTACGGTGTCGAACGAACGGAATGCGCCGACTTCGCGAGGGCCTGTCTGCTTGGGCGCCGTCTGCTTGAACACGGCGTCCGGTTCGTGCAACTCTGGAGCGGCGCCGCCTTTGGAAGCGACGTGCATTGGGACGCGCACGGCAGCGTCCCTGACAACCATCGCCGCGAAGCGGGAAAAATCGATCAACCCGTGGCCGCGTTACTCCGCGACCTTCGCCGGCGGGGAATGCTGGATGACACGCTGGTGATCATCAACACCGAGTTCGGTCGCACACCGTACGCCGAAAGCGCGGGGGACAAAGCAGGTCCGGGGCGTGACCACAATCCCGATGTCTTCAGCGTCGTGCTTGCAGGGGCGGGTCTCAGGCATGGCGTCGCGTACGGCGCCTCGGACGAAATCGGCTGGAAGGCGGCCGAGAACCCCGTGGACGTGCATGACTTTCACGCGACAATCCTGCATATCCTGGGAATCGACCACACCCGCTTGACCTACTACCACAACGGCATCCAGCGGCGATTGACCAATGTTCACGGCCAGGTGCTCCAACAGATACTGTCATAGTTATGGAGAAATGCATTGACCATGCAATTTCGATTCCTGGCATATTTCCCATTTCGGACGCTGATTTCGTTCTTGGCGGTTCTCTGCCTGGTACTGGCAGATCATACATCCGCGGAAGCGACCGAACGTGTTGCGCAGGACTTGTTGGCGCTCTACACATTCGAGCGGCCAACGGACGACTTCATCCGCGACCGTTCAGGAACCGGCGAGCCATTGGATCTGAGAATTGAGAAGCCGCAGGGAATCACGTTTCGCGGAGGTCGCCTGCTGGTGTCGTCGTCCGCGCGGATTTCTTCCGCGGGCCCGGCCCGAAAGATCGTGGCCGCCATTAAGCAATCGAATGCGCTGTCGATCGAGGCCTGGGTCAAACCGCAGGACGCGCTGCAGGCCGGGCCCGCTCGCATCGTTTCTCTCTCGGCCGATCCAGGGCAACGCAACTTCACACTCGGACAGGACGCGGGACATTACGACGTGCGGCTGCGGACCGACTCCACCAACGCCAATGGGATTCCTTCGACACCTAGCCCCGATGGCGCAGTCGGGACCGAGTTGACTCACCTCGTCTACACGCGTGATCCCCAGGGTACGGCGCGGATCTATCTCAACGGGAAAAGCATCGCTACTCAGGCGGTGGCCGGAGAGCTCGGCAATTGGAGCGACGACTACCGGCTGTCGTTGGTGAATGAACTGACCGGCGACCGGCCTTGGTTGGGCGAATTGCAGCTCATCGCCATCTATTGCCGGGCCCTCTCGGACGATGAAATTGCCCGCAATTTCGCGGCAGGCGTAAGCTCGGTCGTGAACTATGCGGCCCTCCTTCCCCCAGCCGTGCCACAGCAGGTCGACTTCATCAAAGACGTGCAGCCGCTCCTGCGAAAGCACTGCTTCGAGTGCCACGCGGCGGGGAGCGAAGAGGGGGGACTCAATCTCGGCATCCAGCAACGCGTGCTCGAAGGCGGAGATCACGGCGTAGTGCTCACCCCGGGCGACAGCGCGAACAGCCGCCTGATCCATCTCGTCGCCGCGCTCGACAAGCAGGAAAAAATGCCTCCCGATGGGAAACCCTTGAGCCGCGAGGACGTCGGCCTGCTGCGCGCCTGGATCGACCAAGGTGCCAAATGGCCCGCGGGCGCGGACGTCCTCGATCCGCGCACTGAGCAGGCGAAACGCCACTGGGCATTTCAGCCGCTGCGCCCGGTTGAGGAGCCACCGGTGCGCGACCCGCACTGGGCCCGGACGACAATCGACCGCTTCGTTCTGTCTCGGCTGGAATCGGCTGGGCTCAGGCCGCAGGCACCGGCGAGCCCGCGGCAACTGATTCGACGCGTGGCGTTCGACCTTGTTGGCCTTCCTCCGACGCCTGAGGAGGTACGCGAATTCAGTACGGCCGTCGAGCGGGATCCGGAAGGAGCGCTGGCGTCCTTGGCCGACCGCCTCTTGAAGAGTCCGCATTACGGCGAACGTTGGGGTCGCCACTGGCTGGATGTCGCCCGGTACGCCGACAGCGACGGGCAGGAAAGCGATCGCGACCGCCCTCTGGCCTATCACTACCGCGATTTCGTCATCCGCGCATTCAACGACGATCTCCCCTTCGATCAGTTCGTCCGGTGGCAGCTCGCCGGCGACGAATACGAACCGCAAAACCCCGCCGCGGTGGCCGCCACGGGCTTCCTCACCGCCGGACCATTCGCCGCCCTCCCCGACAAACTGATGGAAGACGAGCGGCTGCGCAACCGGTACAACGAGCTCGATGACATGCTCTCGACGATCGGCACGGGCATTCTCGGGCTTACGCTCGGCTGCGCGCGCTGCCACGATCATAAATACGACGCCATCCCGTCGCGCGATTACTACCGGCTGATGTGCGCTCTCCACAGCGGCCAGCGCGACGAGGTGCCGCTCGGCTCGTCGAATGACAAGGCCCTCGCCTTTCACGACCTTGGCCCGGAACCGAAACCGACCTGGTTCTTTCGGCGTGGAAACTACTACGACCGCGACCATCCCGTGCAACTCGGCTTCGTTTCTCTCCTGACGAACGGCAAGGGCCCCGGTGCGTATTGGAAAACAGCCCGCGAGCAAGGGCCTGCGAAGGAAAGCACGAATCAACGCAGGGCCCTGGCCGAATGGATCACCGACGTCGATCAGGGGGCTGGCGCCCTCGTCGCCCGAGTCATCGTCAACCGGCTCTGGCAGCACCATTTCGGACAGGGACTGGTCCGCACCGTTGGCGACTTCGGAGTCCGATCCGAACCGACGTCCCACCCCGAGCTCCTCGAATGGCTTGCCGAGGACCTGGTAAGAAACGGCTGGCGGATCAAGCGCCTCCAAAGGCTGATCCTGCTGAGCTCCGTCTATCAGCAGGCAAGCTCCGTTCCCGCGGTTCCGGAAGTGGATCCCGACAATCGCCTGCTGTGGAAGATGCCTCTGCAAAGACTGGAAGGAGAGATTCTGCGCGACTCGATGCTGGTGGTCAGCGGGACGTTGAATGCGGCTTCATATGGTCCGGCCATCAAGCCCCCGATTGCCGCCGAGGCCATGCTGGCTCGAAACGTCCAGGATC